>CAZQFT010000182.1:0-1500 GCA_964592565.1 uncultured Lachnospiraceae bacterium | reverse complement strand
CATGATGCTTTTGCTGAAGACGCTTTTGAAGACATTGCTTCATTTGCCGCTTCTGCACCTGCATTTTTCATACTTGCTTTCGCTTTCTTTTTTCCGAACATAGCCTACCCCCTTTAATCAAGGACAAATTTCCTTGTAAAACTATTTTGTCTAAGAAAGCAAAAATTATTCACTTGATTAATATTTAGATATGCTTTTTACAATAATTTGCTAACATTTTCTTAGATTATTTCTTATACTTTTTCTTAGAACTTCACAATTAACACAGCACACCTATAAAAATTTCTTCATTAAAAAAATCGCGACAAAAAATATGACGCGATTTCAACCAGCATTAATGGAAATTATTTCTTGCTTGGTTTTTCGGCTTTTTCAGCCTCATCAAGAAGGTTGTAATACTCATCAAAAACACTCATTGCGACTGCTTCATCTGTTTCAACCATCAATACAGGTGGTTTCCCTTCTTTTTCTACAACAACAAAAACTATTGCTTCATCATCAGCAACATTTTCAATTTGGTCAATTGGCTTCAAAACTGCATAAATTTTGTCATTATAAGGAATTACTGCAATTTGTTCAAAAGACAATTGTCTGCCTGTATCATCAATGAGAACAATAGGCTCTTTATTGTTTTCATCCAAAAGGACATCCAAAATATCAAAACTTTCTTCTACTTGCTTTGAAACTTCTTCAACTTGTTGAATTTTTTTCTTATCCATAATTTTCCCCTTTACTTTTTTGAATTTTCATCAAGATAATTCTGCAATATAATCTGCGCACAAACCTTATCCAAAAGTTCCTTGCGTTTTTCCCACTTTATGCCTGCTTCTTTAAGATATTCTTCCGCCTCGAAAGAAGTATATCTTTCATCTTGAAAAGCAGTTCCGACACCAGTAAGATTTTGCAATTTCTCTGCAAAAGCCCTTACAACTGCAGACATTTCACTTTCCGTCCCATCTGCATTCAGTGGCAAGCCAAAGACCACAAAATTCACACTTTTGTCTTTAATCAGTCCAGCGAAATATTGTAAATCTTTCTCTTCGTTTTGAGTTTTATAAATATGATCAGCACTTGCAATTGTGCACGACAAATCAGAAAAAGCCACGCCAATTCTCGCCTTTCCATAATCTAAACCCATTTTTCGACTATATTGCATCATCACCGATATTATTTTATCTCTTTTTTTAGTATTAGTCAAATAAATTCAACAAAAAAAATGAAGAATAAGAAACATTCTCCATTTATTTACAATCAAATAAGCTTTTACCATTTGAAACAGAAACTGTCAATGGTACAACAAACTCACAAACCCTTTCCATACAATCTTTAAGAATTTCTTTAACAGCCTCAACCTCCTCCGCAGGCGCATCTACAATAAGTTCGTCATGTATCTGCAAAATCACATGGCTTTTCATGCCTTTTAAACGATTAAAAACATCAATCATAGCCATTTTAATTATGTCAGAAGCAGTGCCTTGAAGAGGCATATTCATCGCAACC
>CAZQFT010000181.1:0-1555 GCA_964592565.1 uncultured Lachnospiraceae bacterium | reverse complement strand
CTGCATTTGAGCAGTTAGAAAATCGTGGATTTGTTTTTCAAACTACACACTTAGAAGAGACTAGAAAACTTTTAAAAGAAAGGCCGATTACATTCTACATTGGAATTGACCCAACTGCAGATGATTTGCATATAGGACATTTCTTTGGGTTGCAAATGGCAAGAATTTTGCAAGATTGCGGACATAAATGTATTGTGCTTGTCGGCGGAGCAACTGCATTAATTGGAGATCCGACAAACAAAACAGATATGAGAAAAATGCTTTCTAAAGACGAGGTTGCAAGAAACGCCAATGAAATCAGCAATATAATAAAAAGATTTGTCCGTGTAGACGGAGATAATCCCGCAATCGTTGTCGACAATGCTGATTGGTTGAAACCGATAACATACATTGATTTTTTGCGTGATGTTGGAGTGCATTTCAATGTGAATGAAATGCTTTCAAAAGACCTATACAAAAACAGATTGGAAAAAGGTGGGCTAACTTTCATGGAAATGGGTTACATGCTGATGCAATCATTTGATTTTGTCCACCTAAACGACAAATTTCGCTGTGTTCTTCAAATAGGCGGTTCTGACCAATGGGGAAACATATGTGGCGGAGTGGAACTATCTCGTAAGATGAATTTTATGGATGGAAGAACAAGACCTTTAATGATGGGGCTTACTTGTCCGCTTTTAACAAACGCAGACGGTGTAAAGATGGGAAAAACTGAAAAAGGAACTCTTTGGGTTTCAAGAAACAAAACCTCTGCTTTTGAATTTTTTCAACACTTTGTAAATTGTCTTGATGCCGATGTTGAGCGACTCCTGCGATTTTTTACAAAAATAGATGTTAAAGAAATTAAAAGAATATGTGAAGAGAATATTGTCAAAGCGAAACGTTTGATGGCATTTGAAGTTACAAAACTTGTTCATGGCGAAGAAGAAGCAAAGATTGCAGAAGAAACTACTAAGAATCTTTTTGCAAAAGGTGGTTGTGACTTGACAAACGTACCAACTGATACGCTTGAAATAAACGAAAATATCAACATTTTGGACTGTTTGGCTAAAACAAGCATAATTTCATCAAAATCTGAAGCAAGACGACTCATTGAACAAAATGGAATTATGATAAACAATGAAAGAAAAACTGATGTAAATGAAACAATTGACATCGACGAAAAAGAATTTTTAATAAAGAAAGGAAAAAAGACCTTTTTGAAGGTTATTATAAAATAAAAATCACATCAATTGAAAATTTGAAAACACTCTGTTTTTGTTTGACAAGATGGGGTGTTTTTTATTAGAATATTGATATGAGAATTTTAGGAATTGACCCGGGTTATGCAATTGTTGGGTATGGAATTATAGACACTCACAAAAACAACGCAATAGTTGATTTTGGAGTAATCGAAACGCCAAAAGAAGACAGTTTGCCTGTCAGATTGATGAGAATCGAGGAGGCAATGCGTGTCCTGTGCGAAACATATAAACCAGACGAAGTTGCAATTGAAGAGTTGTTTTATTTTCATAACCAAACAACCGTAATTCCTGTTGCAGAAGCGCGTGGAGTT
>CAZQFT010000180.1:0-1562 GCA_964592565.1 uncultured Lachnospiraceae bacterium | reverse complement strand
GATTTATTATGAATAATTTTGTTGCAAAAACAATCATAAAGTGGTACAATAAAACAAAGGAAAAACATAGTGAGCGAAAGAAAACTTAGTATATTTCAAATTACTGCCTTAATTCTAACAGCAATCCTGTTTGTATTTATCATTATAAGTATCTTTGTAATTGTTGACCTCAAGTACAAAACGGATGAAACAAAAGATAAAAACGAACAAATTGAAAATATTGAAAGCCAACAAGAAAAATTTACAGAAATTCAAATAAATTATTTAAAAAATATCAAAAAATTTAATTAATTATTAATTTTTAGATATTTTTTTATTTTTTAAAAATAATTTCCATTAACCAGTTATAAACTACTTTTGAAATTTGCCCACCTTGAAGAAAATTATTAAGCCCTTCATTTAAAATCACATTTGAAATTGCCGTCATAATTGAAAATAAGATTAAAAAGATAATTAATCCCTTTGCAATTCCTAAAACGCCTCCCAGAACTCTGTCACTTACACTCAGCCCACAAACCATGATGATTTTTTTAAGCAAAACTTTAACAATCCTAACAACCAAACTCAACATAAAAAACAAAACAACAAATACAATCACCTTAGTAGCGATAAGTCCTAAACTTGGAGATAAAATTTGTCCAGCAGTCAAAGCACCTTCAAAATAAATTTCGCCAACAAGACTTTTTATTATTAGAAAAACTGAAAATTTTGAATTTGCAATTGCACTTTCAAATTCTTCCATTGAAGAGAACTCTCCCGCTATCGCACCATCCAAAAGTTCACAAATAAAGTTCGAAATCGGTTGTTGCACCACATTTTGAATGTAAGGCAAACAAACATCAACCAGTTTCCACGCTGCAACAGCAACGACAAAAACAGTTATCAAAGATAAAAGTGTTGAAATAAATCCTTTGATAAATCCTTTACAGAAATAAAAACTAATAACTACTAAAAAAATATAGTCCACACCAAATTTTTGTCAAAAAACATTTAAAATAACAAAAAATCCTGTTTTTTACAGGATTTATTTGATTTTTTGATTAAAATTTTCTATTTCAAAAACTTTTCAAGTTCTTTACATTTTACTTTATCCATATCAGAAACACCTTCTAAACGATATGAAATCCCAAGTTTTTTATATTTTGTTTTCGCCATAGTATGATATGGAAGCAACTCAACAAGTTCCACGTTTGGCAAACTTTCAGAAAACTCTTTCAGCTTCAATACACTTTCTTTGTTGTCATTATAGTTTGGAACAACCACTTGTCTTAGCCACATTTTTTTATTCTTTTTCTTGCACATCTCAACAAAATTAAAAAATTTTTGAATATCTCTGCCAACCAAATTTTTATATTTTTTAGAATCTAATTCTTTGACATCCAAAATAATCAGGTCGCAATAATCTAAAAGTTCTTCATATCCGTCTCCGTAGCCAGATGTGTCTAAACAGGTATGAATTTCTTCTTTTTGACAAAGTTTAAACACTTCCGTCACAAATTCCACCTGCATAAGAGGTTCTCCACCAGAAATCGTTACTCCGCCACCATTTTTGAAATAGGGCT
>CAZQFT010000179.1:0-1563 GCA_964592565.1 uncultured Lachnospiraceae bacterium | reverse complement strand
CAAAAACACTGTAAACGGTCCATCGTTGATTTGTTTGATTATCATTTCAGCACCAAAAACACCCATTTTGACAACAAGTCCATATTCTTTCTCAAGAATGGATTGAAGATTATGATAAAGACGATTTGCGCGTTCTGGATTTTCTGCAGTTGAAAAACTTGGACGATTTCCATGCTCACAATCGCCCGCCAAAGTAAACTGCGAAACCAATAAAACCTCACCGCCAACATCCTTTACAGAAAGATTAGTCTTTCCATTTTCATCAGAAAAAAGTCGCAAATTTGCAATTTTTTTTGCAAAAAAAGCCAATTTTTCTTCCAAATCCTCTTTTTCAACGCAAAAAAAGACAACTAGGCCTTGTCCAATTTTTGAAATAGTTTTATTCTCTACAAGCAATTCCGCTTGCTTCACAACCTGCATAACAGCTTTCATAATTCACCTTAAAATAATAATTTCAGGATTCGCCTCAACACCAACTTCACGCAATTTCTCTTGAATAAGCCCCACAAGCGCCAAAAAGTCTGCACTTGTTGCACCCCCAAGATTAATGATGAAACCAGCGTGTTTCTGCGAAATCTGTGCTTTACCTATTTTAACACCTTTCAGCCCCATATTGTCAATCAATTTTGCAGGATAAACAATTTCGTCAGCATTTCTGATTTGTTTGAACACACTTCCTAAAGACGGATAATCACATGGCTGCGAAAGTTTCTTCCTTTCAAAAAAGTTTAACATCCTTTTTTCGATTTTGTCTGATTCATCTTTCTGCAATCTCAGCCATATCGCCAAGATAATATATCGGTCTTTTAAACTGCAAAATCTGTAATCAAAAGACATGTCGTCTTTTTTTAGAACTATTGCTTTTTGCCCATCAAAAACCAGCACTTTCTCAATAAATTCAGAAATCTCATGTCCAAAGCAGCCACCATTCATGGCAACAAGTCCACCAAGCGTGGCGGGAATTCCATAACTCCATTCAAGCCCACTCAACCCAATTTTTTTTAGTTTTTGATTTAAAGCAAACAACTTAACCCCTGCACCAATTTTCACAAGACATTCTTCATTATAAATCAAACTTTTATCATCTTTATTTTCATAGCAAGAGCATCCATTATCGCTTTTGTCTTTTCTTACATCATCAAACTCAATTTCATTGAAATACTTTAAGTTTATAAGGACTCCATTAAAACCTGCATCAAACAAAACATTGCTTCCATTTCCCAAAATGTAGTATTTTTGCTTGTTTTTTTGACAAATTTTCAAAATTTGAGCCAATTCTGACTGATTTTTTGGAAATACAATATAACTCGCAATCCCACCAATTTTAATCGTTGACCAATTCTTTAGGTCTGCATTTTCTAAATATTCAAATCCTTTAAACATACTTTTTTATATGTATTTTAATGATTTTTTGTTATTATTTAAATTTAATTTATTAATTTAATAAAACTTATTAAAATTAATTTAAAAAATGTTACAAACACGATAAACAAAAGTCTTTAAATAAGTAAAAATCACATAAAAAAAACAAAAAAAATATTGAAATATTCAATATTTTCCTTA
>CAZQFT010000178.1:0-1575 GCA_964592565.1 uncultured Lachnospiraceae bacterium | reverse complement strand
ACCAATCAGGTCTTTTTTTATTTTGGCATATAGAATTTAATGGGTTGAAAAAATTAAAGGCTGAGAAAATTAAGGGTTGTAAAATATTGGCGGGTTGAAAAAACGAGACAATAATTTATAGAAAAATTGTGTGAATTTTGTTGAGTTGTTTTGTGTTTTCGTTCTAAAAGAGAACAGTCTTTCATAGGATATGATATCCATGGAGGTCTAGTATGGAAAAATATCAAATTTACGAAGATATAAAAACTCGCACCAATGGTGATATATATGTCGGCGTGGTTGGTCCTGTAAGGGTTGGGAAGTCAACATTTATTTCAGAATTTATGAAAAAACTTGTCATCCCAAACATTGAAAACAAAAATGTGAAACAGCGTGCCGTTGACGAATTGCCACAAAGTGCAGACGGAAAAACTGTCATGACGACACAACCAAAATTTGTGCCAAACGAAGCGGTTAGGATTGCAGTGGCTGACAATGTCAACCTTAAAGTTAGGATGATTGACTGTGTGGGCTATTTGGTTGCGGGTGCAATGGGAACGACAGAAAATGACAAACCAAGATATGTAAAAACACCTTGGTCAGACGAGGAAATGCCATTTGAAAAAGCAGCAGAGATTGGAACGAAAAAGGTTATTGAAGAACACTCAACAATTGGAATTGTTATGACGACTGACGGCTCGGTGACAGACCTTGATAGGGCGAGTTATGTTGAGGCTGAAGAGCGTGTAATCAGTGAAATGAAAGCATGTGGAAAACCTTTTGTTGTTGTGCTTAACTGTAAAAATCCAAACAATGCAGACAGCAAGAAGTTGGTACAAAGTTTAAGTGAAAAATATGCTGTTCAAGTTATGGCAATGAATGTTGCTGAGATGAAGGATGCGGATGTTGACAAGATTTTTGAAAGGGTGCTTATGGAGTTTCCTGTAAAGAGCATCAAGGTCAATATGCCTAAATGGCTTCAAGCACTTTCTTTCTCAAATCCAATCATAAGCGAAATTGTAAGCGAAATCAAAAAGTTTGCAGCAGATGTAAGAAAAATTGGTGATGCAAACAAGGAATCAGTCGTTTTTACTGCCAGCGAAAGTTTTGATCCAATCACATTCTCGAATATTGAAATGGGCGAGGGAATAATCAGATTTAGTGTTATTCCAAAAGAAAATCTCTTCTATAAAGTACTTTCTGCAGAATGTGGCTTCACAATTAATGATGATTACGAACTTGTGTCATACATCAAAAGTCTTGCAGTTGCCAAGGTTGAATATGACAAACTTAAAAATGCCCTTGAACAAGTTGAAGAGTCGGGTTATGGAATTGTTGTGCCAAATCAAAGTGAATATACTTTGCAACAGCCAGAAGTTGTGAAACAAGGCGGCAAGTTTGGCGTAAAAATCAAGGCAAGCGCGCCAAGTTTGCATATTATCAAGGTTGATGTAGAAACAGAGGTTACGCCACTTGTCGGGACAGAAACCCAAAGTCAAGATTTGGTTGATTATCTGTCAGAACGCTTTGAAAATGACCCAGAGGGCATTTGGGAAACAAACCTCTTGGGAAAAAGTTTGTTCTCGCTTGTGGATG
>CAZQFT010000177.1:0-1586 GCA_964592565.1 uncultured Lachnospiraceae bacterium | reverse complement strand
TATATGAAGAAAAAGTTATTTGCTTTCTTTGTTTTGGTTTTTGGCTTGTGTGGAACGCTCGGCTATTTTTCTTTACAGACAAAAAATGAAGCTGAAGCCGCAAGTATTACTGCCAGTGTATGGGATGGAAAATATTATGGAATCAACGAACTTACGGATGATGACTGGTTTCCAGAGACTGTTAGCACAAAGACGATTTATCATATCGGAACTGCGAAGGGCTTTTCATATTTGGTTTACACAGTCAATGGACCTGGGGGGATAAAAGCGAACCCATATAGGGATGCTGAATTTGTTTTGGAAACGGATATTGATTTGGCAAATCTTCCTTGGATTCCAATAGGTTATAAAAGTGGAACAAGTTACAGTTCTTTTCAGGGTTCGTTTGACGGAAATGGACATTACATTTACAACTTGAACATTTCGCAAGATGCGAGTGGAAATTATAATATGACAAATTCATACCAAACTTATTTGGGAAGTGGCAAAGAAGCACCTGTGTGTGGAGTGGGGCTTTTTGGTGTGCTTTATGGACAAGGTGCTGAAACGGCAATTAAAAATCTCCATTTGAGAAATGTGAACATCAACATCACAAGTCCTACAGAAGACATGAATGTCGGTGCGCTCGTCGGAGAAGTGAACGGGACAACAAAGCAACCGCTTATTGAAAACTGCTCTGTAGGTGGAAAGATTGACATTTCTAATTTGTCGGGAAAAGTTGCGAATGTTGGTGGAGCGGTAGGATATTCTAATGCCGGTGCAATTGGTTTTTATTCACAATATGAGGAAAATGAAGAAGGTGGATCGGATCTTGTATTTTATTCATCAAAAGGTGTTCGTTCCTTTGTTGACATTTCTTTAAAAGGGACAAACGCTCTTTCTTCAAACTTAAGTGTCGGAGGCATTCTTGGAAAACAGACCTTGACAAGACTTGCGGGAAGTGCACATGAGGGGACAATAGAGCTTAATGGCTTAAGTGCAAATGTTGGTGGACTTGTGGGAGTAATGTGTGCTGGGACGGCAGGATCAATATTTGCAAATCGTTTAGATTTAGTTAAAAATTCTTACAACATTGGTGAAATAAAAGAGGTTGGAAAGGATTCTGCAGTTGGCGGACTTTTTGGTTCTATTAAGACAAGTGGCACGGCAGGAACGTATTATTTCTCTGTTGAGTATGTATACAATGCTGGCACGATTGTTGATTGTGCTTCAAACTGTCGGATTGGTGGTCTTATTGGTGATATGACAACATCATCTAACTATATCTTTAATTTCAGACAAGCGATGCAACTTAATTCTTCAATCAAAGATAGTGGATGTTATATGTCTTCTTTGGGACATATGTTTGAAAAAAATTATTTTTCTGGTAAGGCAAAAGAAGTTTATTATGCAGGCACTTACACAGAATTGAATCAAAATTCAGTAGGTTCGGTCCATGGACTTGATGAATTGGCTCGTTCAAGGGGGTTTTATCTTAAGGGAAGGACTGGTTTTCTTGGAACAGGCACCAATTTTACATGGGAAGTAAATCTTTGGAGTAAAACTTGGGAGTTTTCTTACAGATATTATGGAAGCAATGGTACTCT
>CAZQFT010000176.1:0-1676 GCA_964592565.1 uncultured Lachnospiraceae bacterium | reverse complement strand
TGCAAATTGTGATATCATATATGATTGAACACGAAAAAATATTACTTAAAATGATATTTTTTTTAAAAATAAATAAAAACAAATTTTTAAAATCAACAAAAATCCCCGCTAAGAAGCCGCTAAGAGTAAATAGAAGGAAAATTGTTGGTTGTGAAAGTGTTGTATAAAGCATTTATTTAAAAATCCTTTTTATGATGCCTGTCTTTTCGGTTTGTTTGTTGTACTTGATGCCGCTGATTTCACCAGAAAAGATTACTTCTTTGTTTTCTAGGTCAAGTTTTGTAACCCCTATGTTGTTTCCATAGATTATTAAGTTTGAATTTTCAATTTCTACAACTGCTTGATTGTTTGTGGATGAAATGACTTTTGTTGCTCCCTTTATTAAGATTTTTTTTCGATCTTCAATCAAAATGTTTTCCATAAAAACTCCTTTTTACTTGTAAATGCATTTTGTTTTGTGTATAATAAAGTATGCTAAAAAAAGAAATAATAGTAGAAAAATCTAAAAAAATAATCGACATCCTTCAGGATTTTGGTTTTAGTTTTGTGGATGCAAACAAAATTTTGTCAGCAAAAGATGTAAAAATAAATGGTAAGTCCACAAAAAATAATGGGTTTGTAGAAGTCGGAGATTCTTTGACGGTATTTTTTCCACAATCCATGCTGGAGAAAAAGTATGAAGTGGTGTTTGAAGATGAAGAGGTTTTAATTGTTTATAAGAATGCTGGAATTGAAACGGCTGGAGACAGAGGGTTGGAAAACTTTTTGGGGGTAATTGCTGTTCACAGGCTTGATAGAAATACCGAAGGGTTGGTTGTTTTTGCAAAGAATCAGTTTGTTGCAGACAAATTGAATGCCGCTTTTAAAAATTCCTTGGTACATAAAACTTATTTGGCGGAAGTTGTAGGAAAGTGTGTGCTTAAGGAAGGCGTGTACAAGGCATATTTGCTAAAAGATGCGGACAAGTCTGAAGTTAAGGTATTTTCAAAACAAGTGAAAGGTTCGGTTGAGATTTTGACAAAAGTTAAAGAGTGTGTTTCAGGTTTGCAGACTAGTGTGTTGAAGATAGAATTGCTGACAGGAAAGACTCATCAAATAAGGGCACATTTGGCATATTTGGGTTATCCGATTGTTGGTGATGGAAAATATGGAAAAAACGAAATTAACAAAAAATTTGGTCAAAAAACACAAAAATTGGCGTGTTTTTGCTTAAAATTTGATTATTTGGGTGTTTCTGGATTGAATAATAAAGAATTTTTAGGTATCCAAAGTGGCATTATGTCAAATAAGTTTTCTTTGGCATAAATAAACTTATGGCAGAAAAATCTTATAACTCAAATTCTTACTATGAGGGTTTAATTCAAAATTATTATGCTGGTGCAAAAGGGTGTTTTTCAGCCTTTATGCACTTTTTTTATCAATACAATCAAAGTGTTGTTTTTCGGCCTGAATATTCTAATTGTTTTAGGTTGTTGTATATGTCTGAACTTGAAAATTGTCAAATTTTGAGTGAAGTACTATTAAAAATGGGCGGAGATAATAAGTATTATTCTAATTTGAAAAAATTTTTGTCTGGCTACAATGTTGATTATGTTAAGAATTTTGCTCAGATTTTCTTGATGGATATTGAAATGCTTGAATTTCATGTTATTGAAGTTAAGGGCATGATTGCAAAA
>CAZQFT010000175.1:0-1679 GCA_964592565.1 uncultured Lachnospiraceae bacterium | reverse complement strand
ATCCAACCCTTTTCATCGCACTTTTTAAGAAAATGCCAAATTGATGTAATGTTGTGGTCTGTGTTTGTGAAATAACTGTTGTCCCAATCCATCCATTGTCCCATACGGATTGATTGATTTGTGATTTCATTGGCAAAATAATTCACCCTCTCCATACACTTGTTTGTAAATTTGTCAATGCCATATTTTTCAATCTCTGGCTTGCCATTAAGTCCAAGTTCTTTTTCAACATTAACTTCCACCCAAAGTCCTTGAGCGTCAAAGCCGTTTTGATAGTGACAATCCTTGCCTTTAAGTGCGTTGTAACGAATCATCATATCTTTAAGCGTTCTACCCCAAAAGTGATGCACACCAAGACGATTGTTTGCTGTTGCAGGGCCATCCAAAAACTTAAATCTTTCATGACCTTTGTTTTTTTGAGCCAATTTTTTAAATGATTGATTTTCTTCCCAAAACTTAAGAATGTCATGCTCCATATTGACAAAATTTGGGACTGATTGTTCTTTTTTCATAACCTCTCCTTATTTACAAATTGATGATTTTGCTTATAAAAAAGCCTTGAAAGTCACAAGAACCCTCAAGGCTAAACCACTTGCGTCTTTCAGCGTGCCATCACACACCTGCTTATCTTACGGGAAGCCTCCGTCTTTCTTACTTGTTTTCAGAAAGCAACTCGAAAAGTGATAATTCTAAACGCCTCCTTATTGCCTTTCACCACAGCGGCAACTCTCTGTAAATTTGGTCATCTAAAATCGCGTCTTTTCTCAAGCGTCTTTTTATGATAAATATATCATAACACAAGAAAAATTTTATGTCAACAAATCTTAATAATTTTCCAAAACTTTGTTCATTTTCAAAACATCAGAACCAGTTATTATTCCATGCAATTTTTCTTTAGCACCACCATTTGTTGTGATGAGAATTGCCAAAAGTTTTTGATTTTGATGAAAAAGTGCAAGTGCTTGTTCAACAGTAATATCTTTGTTGGCAAAAGCATAATAATTGCTGTTTTCAATTTTTGAAAGCATATCTTCAATCTTAACAGAATCAAGAAAAACGCTTTCTTTTCCGCCTGAAAGGAGATATTTCCCAAGCGAGTCTAAGATTTTTTGTCCATTTGCAATGCCAATAATTTCGTTGTCATCGTTGAAAACTGGTAAGTTTGAATAATTTGATTCAGCAATAAGCAAAATCACTTCTCGCATAGATTTTGAGCAATGCACAGACAAAACATCTCTTCTTGCAGCAACATCCAATGCGCGTGGTGGAGTTGTAAGAAGTTTTTCAATCTTTTCAATCTTTTCAACAACCTCATCATTTGGTTGTGCAATCACATGGTCACCATTGTCATGCACAATTGCGTTGCGAAGTCGCCCAAAACTGATAAGATCATCTTCAAATTTTCTTACAGTATAATTGAAAGCAACCGCTTTTCTTATTGCTTCAGAAAACCCCATGCTTCTGTTGAAATTGTAGTGCGTCTTAATGAAGTAATCAATGTTGTTAAATGAAGAAAGAAAACGAACAGCGTTTGATTTTTTAACTGGATCAACAATTTTTTCAGCCATAAATTCCCCTTTTGTTTAAACAATGATAACATAAACACGCAAAAAACAAAAACAAATTTTGAAAATAATCAAAATTTATTTGGATACACCGTCATAATTTGGATACACCAC
>CAZQFT010000174.1:0-1683 GCA_964592565.1 uncultured Lachnospiraceae bacterium | reverse complement strand
GGTGAAAAATATGAAATTAAAAGATAGTCAAACATACTTAAATTTGGCAAGAGCGTATGCCGGAGAAGCACAAGCGAGAACGAGATATGAATTCGTGGAATATGGGTTCAGATACAATGGCTACGAAGCGATTGCACAAATTGTGGACACGATTGCATATCAAGAATTTAACCATGCAAGGATGTTATACACAGAACTCCAAAACGCAGAACTTCCGCAAATAGACAATATTGACATTGAAGCGGGCTTTCCTTTCAAAGAAAAATGGGATATGGAAAGTAATTTGAGACTCCTAGCCGAAGACGAAGATGATGAAGCTTCTGCATATGAAGAATTTGCAAAGACCGCCGACGAAGAAGGCTTCCCTAAAATAGCAGAACTCTTCCGCATGATAAGAGAGGTTGAAATTCGTCACAGAGACCTTTTCTTAAACCTTTATGAACAATTCAAAAACCAACAACTCTACAAGAAACAAACAAAACATGCTTGGATTTGCCCTAGTTGTGGACATGTTTCTTTCGGGAAAGAAGCTTGGGACAAATGCCCACTGTGCGAAGCGAAACAAGGTGTTTGTCAAGTGATTATTCCTGAAGAACTCAGATGCTGGTAACAAAAAAAAAGACGATTGCTCGTCTTTTTTTTGTTTTTTAAGATTTCAATCTTGTGGACAACTTTTCCACAATTCATCTTACAATCCAAGTGTAAATTCTTCGAAGTTAGGGAATGTAATGTCTCCTGAGAATGTTGTTATCGCCATTTTTGTTGTTGAAACAACTTCTTCTCCTTCAATAGTAATTGTATATTTTCCTTCCAAAGTCGCTCCAACGAACTGATTGTTTTCATATACCAAATACATCTCGATTTTTTCAAACTCAGCACTCATTCCTTCAATCGTAATTGTGTAAGCCTCTTTGTTCTTAGCATGATATTTAACGCTTGTTTCTGTTTGTGCAACTTCGAAAATCATATTCCCAACTTCACCGCTCATTTCTCCAAAAGTGTCAATGAAGTCTGACGCTGCAACTGGAGCTCCGCCACCACCAAATTCAAGAAGAGCTGACTCAGCATCTATTCCCAAATCAAGTGTCATTTTTGTCTTAAGAGATTGGCCACCCATAAGTGTATCCATGTAAGCCACCCCATCTTTAACCCAGATGCTCATCTCTGTTGATTCTTCTCCGTCTTGTGCTTTAATTTTCAATGCAGACTCAATAGCGTTGCCTTCCGCATCTGCTTTCACATACATATTCATAAACATGTTTGCCATGCCTGTTGACTCCATGCTTACATGGTAGCCTGTTGCAACTTCGTCTGTTACATTCTCATCAGCAACATATTCATTCATAGCCGCTTGAGTTGAAGTTGTGTATGTTCCTTTTGTGTTTACTTGTGCAAATTGGTCAAGTTGTTCTCCACCACCACACGCTGTCATAACGAGTGCACATGGAACAACCGCCGCTGATAATAAAATTGATGATAATAAACTTTTTTTCATAATTTACCCTCCTTGTTTATCAGTCTCATTATAGCCGATTACTTAAATCTTTGTCAAACAAAAAACTCAAAATTTCTATTTTTTTTACTGCACTATTAATTTCTTTCTTCCTGCAACTCTCTGTCAGTGGAAGACGAGGAACTCCTGAGTTTAAGCCAACAATACGCATGCCATGCTTTACTGGAATA
>CAZQFT010000173.1:0-1683 GCA_964592565.1 uncultured Lachnospiraceae bacterium | reverse complement strand
TATTTATTGTCGTTTCTCTTGTAAAGAACATTAACTTTTCCAGTTTCTGCATTCAAGAAAACATAAAATGTGTGACCAAGTCTTTCGATTGCATCTTTTGCATCTTCAAGCAAAGTTGGTTCAAGGTCAAAAACTTTCTTTTTGAAAACTTCTGGCAACTTTGTTTCTGGCATTTCTTCCAAAAATTCAAATCCAAGATTCTTTGGAGCACATCTTTTTGATTTTGTAACTTTTTCTCTGTTTCTTACAATTTGTTTTTCAAGTTTTGGAAGTGCAAGGTCAATGTTGTTGTACATATTATCACTCTTCACTTCGCTGCGATACAAAATTCCTTTGTTTGTGATTGTAACTTCAAGTTTTTCAATCTTGTTTTGTTCGCTGCAAACAACTCTTGCAGTTGCATCTTCTCCAAAATATTTGTCAAGTTTTGCAAGTTTTTCTGTCATAACATCTTTAAAACGATTTGCCGTTTTATAATTTTTTTCTACAAATGTAATTTTCATAATTTCTTCTCCTTTTACAAGTCTAGTATATCAATTTTTTTATCTATTTGCAAACGATTTTTAATTATTGCACAGAATTAAACTCAAGAGCATCGCCATTAAGCGTAACCTCGATTGTTCCGCTGTCTGGCAATTGTCCAAGCAAAATCTTTTCAGCCACCCTGTCCTCGATTTCTTGCTCAATAAATCGCTTGAGCGGACGCGCCCCATAAATAAGGTTTGCCCCCTTCGCAACGATATAATCAATCGCTTTTTGGTCAACTTTGAGCGTAAGATTTTTTGAAGAAAGACGCTTGTTTATGCTGCTGAGCATAATGTTTGAAATCTTGATAAGGTCTTGTTTTGTAAGCGTTTCAAAGATGCAAATCACATCAATTCTGTTGATAAGTTCTGGTTTAAACTTCCTCTTGAGAGCTTCCATGTAGATGTCACGCTCGCTTACTTTTTCGTTCTTTTCGCCAAAACCAAGTTGTTTTTGCTGTCTAATTTCTTGAGCACCAATGTTGCTTGTCATGATGATTACGGTGTTTTTAAAACTTACTGTTCTTCCCTTGCTGTCAGTAAGTCTACCATCATCCAAAATCTGCAAAAGTGCATTCAAAACTTCGGGATGCGCTTTCTCAATTTCGTCAAAAAGGACAACACTGTAAGGTCTTCTTCTTACTTGTTCTGTAAGTTGTCCGCCTTCATCAAAACCAACATAACCCGGAGGCGAACCAATAAGTTTCGACACCGTGTGACTTTCCATAAATTCACTCATATCAATTCTTACAATGTTGTTCTCATTGTCGAAAAGTGCCTCTGCAATTGCTTTTGAAAGTTCAGTTTTGCCTACACCTGTTGGCCCCATAAACAAGAAAGAACCAATTGGCCGCTTGTTGTCTTGAAGCCCAACTCTGGCACGCCTAATTGCCTTTGAAACAGCCGAAATGGCCTCATCCTGACCGACAACCCTCTTGTGCAAAATCTCTTCCAAATGGATAAGTTTTTCTTTCTCGCCTTCCGTAAGTTTTGTCACTGGAATTCCAGTCCATTTTGAAACAACTTCCGCAATTTCGTTTTCGCCAATTTGACCGCTACCACTCTTTTTTATGATTGTCGCATTTTGAGCATTAAGTTCGTTTTCTAAATTGATGATTTCAGACTGCAATTTCGCCGCTTTTTCATAATTTCTCTGCAA
>CAZQFT010000172.1:0-1692 GCA_964592565.1 uncultured Lachnospiraceae bacterium | reverse complement strand
CCTCAAATTATCGCCTTCCTGCTTTAAAACACGATATTCTTTATCAAGTTTTGCAACCTCATCTACAAGAGGCAATTTTTTATCTTGAAACTTTTTCTTAATATTTTCTTTTACCAATTCTGGGTTTGTTCTAATTAAATTAATGTCTATCATAAATCTTCTCCAAATTTAAAAGTAATTTTAGTATATATCTAATTTTTTGTATTGTCAATATTTTAAAGCAAATTGCATTTAATTATACCACCCAACTTAAAGTATATATTTTCTCTTTTGGGGCATACTTAAAATAATTACAGGGAGGAATATAATGTCAATAAATTTTGAAGAAAGCCAAACAAAAATCAATTTAGCAAGGTCTTTCGCGGGAGAGTGTCAAGATGGCGCAAGATATCAATTTATCTCGAAACAAGCGGAGCAAGAAGGTTATCAATACATCAAAACCTTACTAAAAACACTAGCAAAAAATGAAATGGCTCATGCAAAAGTCTTTTACGATTTAATTACACAAAACTGCAAAACACAACAAGGAAATATCAAAATCGAAGGGGGCTATCCATTTGAATTTGGAAACCTTCAACAAAATTTGCAAGATAGCATGGAAACCGAAGTAAGTCAAAGCAACAACGTATATCCATCATTTGCAAGAATCGCGAAAGATGAAGGATTTGATGAAATTGCACACCAATTCGAACTTGTAGCCACCGTTGAAAATTGCCATCATTTGCTACTAAGTCAAATATTAGAAAAGATGAAATCAAAAAAATTGTACAAATCTGATGAACCAAAAAAATGGAAATGTAGTGAATGTGGATTTGAACACACATCCAAAGCCGCTTGGGATGAATGTCCAAGTTGTAAAATGCCTCAAGGTTATGTGGAAATATCTATTGATACGGGTGAATAAAAAAAGACCATAGAATGGTCTTTTTTATCACTTACTAATCTTTAACATCAAACATATCTAGTTTGTTAGCAATAACTTGAGCGTCTCTTCTTACATCCCAAGCCATATTTTCATAATACTGTTGTTTCCCTGATGGGTCACCAGTATATATCGGATTATCTTGAAATCTTTCATATGCCTTCATTACAAGTTGATGTTGTTGAGTTGTTTTAGTACCACCAACCAATGATGCTGCTACAACATATTCTTTTCTTAATTGTACTAATTTTGTAAGGAATATTTCCGTTGCTTTCGCTGGGTCATTTTCAAAGTTTTCCAAAAATTCTTTAAATACTTCAAACAAAATATTAACAATATTTTCAACCAAGTTTCTTCTATACTCACCTTCGCTTTGTTTAGGCTTTTCAGAATGTTCTATCGTTTCTTTATCTTCTACTTTGTCAAAATTGGCAAGCGCAACGCCCGCACTTTGAGCTCTTCCTTTTACCGCTGCTGACATTGCTCTATAATGTTGTTTTCTGTTTACTAAATTAATTCCATTTCCCTTTGATGGATCATCTGTAAACATTGGAAATTGTTCAAACACTTTAAACATATTCATCATATACATATATTTTGGTGTATTGGTTTCTCCAAGTGCCGATGCACTAACCATATATTGTTTTTTAAGTTGTGCCATTTTCATAAGCAACGCTTCTGTACCTACTGCAGGGTCTTTTTCGTAATTAGTCAAAAACTCTTGAATCACTTTTATCATAGAATCATAAATATTCTGCACAACAATCTGA
>CAZQFT010000171.1:0-1699 GCA_964592565.1 uncultured Lachnospiraceae bacterium | reverse complement strand
AACTTACAATAACCTCTTATTATTGTGAGAACATTCATACTTTTAACACGAATGAATAATTAAAATGCAATTCATATAAATGGAGTGAGTTTTGTGGAAGAAAAAATAGTTTGGGTAGGTATTAGAGAATCTGAAATATTGTATTCATCATTATTTTATAAAAGTATTACAATGTATGGTTCTAATATAGGAAATAACATCTCACGCAATAACGACACAACACTGTCAATTACTAACTTTTTTATTGATAATATTAATAAACTTTTAGAAAAATCAGCAATAAAATTGTTTTTTTATAGTCACAATTTAGCAGAACAAATTATTGCTAAAGCACCTTTCTTAGAACAATATGTGGTAAATAAATATAATAAGGAATTTTATCAATTTATAGAGAATAAAACCTATTCACATCTATGGGCAAGTAACATTATGCCTGTTATTGATTTTAAAGAGATGTTTGGAATAGAATGCAGTTATCAAAATATATCTAAATATTTTAAAAATCATAATAGTTTCATTATACAAGAAAATCATTCTTCTGGTGGCAAGGGCACTTTTTTATTAACTAAAGAAAATGAAATGCAAGTGCTTAAGTCTTTGGATAAGTATAAATGTTATAAAATTAGCCCATATTATGAAAACTCATTTTCAGTAAATGTGCATCTATTAATTACATCAAAAGATATATCAATATTACAACCATCTATTCAAATAATTGAGAAGATAGATAACAATCTGTTATATAAAGGTGCAGATTTCATTTCATATCAACTAATATCTTCCACAATACAAAATAATATTAATAATTTTGCAAGAAAAATTGGCAATTCTTTATCTAATATGGGATATGAAGGAATATGTGGTGTCGATTTATTAATTTATAATGAAGATGTGTTTTTTATGGAAATTAATCCAAGATTTCAGGCATCATCTATTATAATAAATCGCGCATTAAGTGATAATGATTTACCAGATTTGCAAACTATAGTTTATAGCATATATAAGAATTCACATTCCAAAGAAATACTCAAGAAACTTGAATCTATACAAATACAATATAGCACACTGTCTTTTTATCAAAATTCAAATTCTAAAATTAATTCCTATATGCTGAATCTTTTTGAGAAGAAACCAAAGCATGTCGATAAAGTAATAGTTGAAAATAAAGATGCCTCAAATCTAAATGAATATATGTTTAGAGTTATATTTAATACCAATATTTCAAGTGTAAATTTAGATGGAAGTATTTTTGTATATCAAAATTTACTTAATTACAGTAAACATGAATTATGTTTAAATGATAATGTTTTTTTAAAATGCGCTTTGCTTACACAGGGTGTTATCGTATATGAAGATGTCATAGAATTGTATAGAAACGATAATCAACATATAAAAAATGCTACATTTGATGCTATTGATATAAAAATAGACACTAATTTTGTTGTAAATTGTCCTACAAAATCAAAATTCGTTGAATTATCTCCTTTTTCAATTCGTAAATACAATAATAAACCTGGTTTGTTCTTTTTGAACGATTTTATTCGACCTATAAAAATATACCTTCAAGAAGAAGTTCCCTTAAAGCATACAAAAAATAATATTAATATACATCGTATAGGATTTCTTACAACAGATCGTTTAAGAATAAAGCATACATCATTGTGCCAATTTAAAAAAGAGAAAAATGGATGTAAATTTT
>CAZQFT010000170.1:0-1706 GCA_964592565.1 uncultured Lachnospiraceae bacterium | reverse complement strand
GGTCTTGTGGGCTATGCAAAAAACGCAACTTTTGAAAGAATTGCCTTTACTGGAACAAGCAGAATAGTTTCTGGGGGATATCAAATTGTTGACGAGGAAAATGTTTCTGTTTTGGGTGCAAGCAACATTTTTGCTGGTGTTTTGGCAGGAAAGTTGGATGGGACAACAGTGAATATGGTTCAAAACAATTCAACAATGACATTCAATCCAACATTTGAAAGCAACATCAATTTTGGTTCGCTTGTTGGGATTGCTTCAGACAGCAAAATTTCTTATGTAAATTCGAAAAATGATGCTGCGTTTGGCAACTGGGCTATGGCTGGAACAATTGGAAAGGTATTTAATCTTGGTGGGCTTGCCGGAGTTCTTTCAAACACACAAGTGAAATTTACAGTGCTTACAGAAAGATTTAATCTTGCAATTGCAAGTGATTTTGTTGGAGATGTAAATTTTGGAGGAATTGCAGGAGTAATCAATCAAGGAAACACACAAATTTTTAATGTAGCAACGGAGAATACATACTCAATTGTAAACAATGCAGTTTCTTCTGCTACTGCTGTAAATGTTGGAGAAATCGCTGGAAAAATTGGTACGCCAGTTCCACAATCAGGAAATCTTTCGTACATTCACTACACTGACAACGGCCTTTCACGCTTTGGAGACATTGGCGGTTATGTTTATGTTGATGAAGAAAATCACGATTACATAAAGGCAAGCCCAAATTATGCTCTGAATGCACTTGAAAGTAACAACAAGATTCCAAACTATTTTGCAAATCAAACATGGCATCCACTTTATGGCGATTGGGATTTCAATTCGGTTTGGTATGTTGGTGGACAATCAATTAAATTGCAAAGTTTTTATGGCAATTTCAATGTCACATATCTTGACAACTCAGATGTTTTAAGCATGACAACACAAGATTTCGCTACGGCTTATCAATATGGCGACAATGTATTAATGGATTTTGAATTTAAAAAGACGGATGGAGATATCTCATTCAGCGAGTTTTACACATTGTCAGCGGTTAATTTGGGAAATGCAAAAGTTGCAACAATTACTCAAAGCGAAACTGAAAGCGGAACTGTTTATGCCATTTCTGATTGTGATTTCATAAAAATCAACACAACTGAAACAGGATTTCAATTGGTTGTTGAAAATGTAAGTTTGGCAACTGCTGGACAATATACAGTTTCTACGGAAGCGAAAATTTTTAAGGCGACAGCAGGCTCATTGCTTTTTAAAGAAAGCAGTAATGGAAAATCAGAAGAATTGGTTGATGGAACAACGCCTGGTTATGTTTATTATGCGGAAGGAGCGAACACAACTTCAACAAGTGTTTCGCTTGAAAATATGGCGTATGGTCGTTCGTTCAGACTTAGAACACGCGAAATTCCAAACTCTCCATATCTTTTCCAATCTTGGATTTTGACCAATGAAGAGGGTGATTCTTATGTAATTGGCTCAAACAAAGTTTTGGAAATTAATTTTGGAACGGGACTTTTTGTAGGCAATTTCACACTTACCGCAAAATATCTTGACAACGCACAAGTGATTTCATTCATCCTTGATGACGGCATTTCAAGAATCGAACTCAACAGCGGTGCGGTGACAATTGATGAGTCTGGTCAATCCTCTTCGGTTTCAAAATCTAATGATGCCTTCAAAATGGACATTTATGTCAAAGAAGGTTATGAATTTAATGT
>CAZQFT010000169.1:0-1727 GCA_964592565.1 uncultured Lachnospiraceae bacterium | reverse complement strand
GCAATGGACAGGATGCATTGGTAAATACATTGTCAATAAGCAGCGAAGCAACAACGCTTGATATCTATGCATATAGTACATTACTAAGCTCGGAAATTAAAGAGTTCCAGTTGATGCAGGATGCAAGCGTTCTCCAAACAAGCACAACGGGTAAATTTACTATAAACCCGAGTAAGATGACACTTGATAAACCATTCTCTGTACGAGTTGTAAAAGCAGATGGGACAAACTGTACGAAAATTAAAACTAACATTACTGTAACTGATAATATTGTTACCTTTGATGGCGACATCAAGATTGCAGATAGCATTAGCTTTGATGTACCGGATGATATACCGCTGATTGGTGGTGGCGAAGTTTCTCTTGATTTCTCAATGCTTCCAATAGCATTTGAAAAAGAAGGCGATACTTTCCGCATAGGTTTGGGATGTCAAAAAGACCTTTTGGAGAATGAGTATTCATGGATTAACTTCAAAAAGTTTATTGAAAAACAAGATGAGAGCCTAAGAAAAGGAATCAACTCCTTGTTAGCATCTCAATTCGGAAAAGCTTCTGCCGGTATGAGCAAAGGTTTTGATATGGAAGTTTACGGATATGTTGAAGGTGCTATTTCAGATTCCGGAGAATGGCGTCAGGCAGGCGGCAGAGTTGTAATTAATATCACCGGTAAAGTCAGTCAGGAATGGCAAACTGTCGTAGTAGTAGTTCCGGTTGTAGTTAAATTCAGCGGTGAAGCCGGTGTCAACACTGTATTATCGCTTGGATTTGACTTTAACCAGGCTGAAATGTACTTTGACGGTGAATTGGAATTGACAATTCCTAAGTTAACATTATCTGCAGGTGTTGGTGTAGCATACATTGCAGATATTTCAGTATACGGTTCTGCAAACAACAAGATAAAACTCAGCACCAAGACAGATGCAATTACGGCAACGCTGGGCGGAGAAATTGGAGTAAGTGCAAAACTACTATTTGCATCATATAAAAAAGCCTTGCTCAAAGGTAGTTGGCAATATTACCACTCGGGAGCAAGATTAATGTCTGTAGAACCTTTTGGTATGCAACTAATGATGGCAGAGGCACAGAACATTGACAACTACAAACTTGACCGTTCATATGTATATGCTCAGTCTGATTGGTTGGGTTCAAAAGTCAATGATAATCCTGATGATGAAGTAGCATTAATGGCATTAGAAGATGTTGAGTTGATGGCTGCCACAGATAATGTAAAGACTTTACAAACAGATGTATATTATTCTGCTAATCCTCAGATTGTTATTACAGATAACGGTTTAAAAATGATGGTTTGGACTGCTGATATAACAACCCGAACAAGCGGAAATCATACAGCTATTGTTTATTCCATCTATGATGATGCATCTGCTACTTGGTCTGAACCAATTATTATAGAGGATGACGGCACAGCGGACTTCTATCCTGATGTAGTAACAGATGGCACAAATATCTATGTTGTATGGATGGATAGCAAAAATGATAATTTCACAGCAACTAGTGACCTGACAAACATCGCCGCATCCTGTGAAATTACTGTTGCAGAATATTCTTCAACAAATAAACAATTCACTGTTTCTACATTGACGGATAATACAAGTGCTGATTTTTCTCCTGCAATCGCAGTAGTTAATGATGCGGTTTATGTAGGTTGGTTGAAAAACTCAAAAAATGACATTTTAACACTTGATGGAACAAACACTATTTATTATTCC
>CAZQFT010000168.1:0-1728 GCA_964592565.1 uncultured Lachnospiraceae bacterium | reverse complement strand
GAAACAAATATTGAAAACATCACAATCTATGACGAAAGACTTATGTTTGTAAACGGACAATTGCACACAATCTTGACACTTGATAAGCACAATTTTGAAGGATACTTTACTGGACAAAATGGTGCTGGTGTTCAATATATTGACTCTCATGGAGACGCAATAAACTATTGGAACGAAAGCGGTTATATGCTCAACAATCTTACATCAGAATATGTTCTGACGGAAAATGCACATTTTGATGAAGAAACCGGAGAGATGATAATAGACCTTTATGTTTATTTGTCTTATCTTAAAACGCGCATAAGTTTTGAGATTGTTCCAAACATGAATATCAAAATTACTGCACAAGACTTGATAAGCGGTGTTGATTATACAAATTCATGGTATTACGCCGCATCGCCTATGTATATGGAAGTTTCTTATAATACTGACATTTACTTTAATGCGCCAGAAATTAGCGGCTTTACATTCTACAAATTTATAATTAGCCAAAGAAATGCAAACGGCGAGTGGCTCACTGATGTTGAATCGACATTAAACAATGTTCCTTGGTCAACAAATGAGTTTGCTCAGATTGTTGAGTGCAATGTAAAAGTTGTGTATTTTGCACAAATTGAGGTAAGCAATGTTGGTGGAGATGCAAAGATTGTAATTACGCAAGAAGGCACTCCTCAAAGCATGTTGGAAGCGGGTTATGTTGACACTACAAAATCCTTCACTATTACTGCTGTTGCAGCGGAGGGTTATGAGTTTGTTTATTGGAAAAACATGAACAGCGGAAATATTGTTCCGACAGAAACCTATTCATTTGCACGCATAACAAGCAAATTGACCCTTCAACTTCACTTGCAAGGGCAAACAACAGTGCTTAACTTTGCGGATTACAGCACAACATTTGGTTATATCAGAGCATTAAAAATCACTTCACGAAACGGAACGGCAAAATTGATAACTTTGGGAACAATTCTTGGCGAGCAGTTCATGAAACTGATTACTGAAACTTCAAAAACTGATGAATCAAGGATGATAAGAGTTGGTGATGTCGTAACATTTGAAGTTTGGATTGATTATGGTTTCAGTGCAGTTTGGAACAGAGATGATATTACTTTGCAAGGCTATCAGAGTGGATATTACAGTTTTGTTATGACAATATCGTCTGAAAGTGCAGGTCAAACATTGAAAATCATTCCAACATTTACCGACCAACTGCTGTCATTCTATGTAGAGAGAATGTTTGTTGAAGTTCGTGCGGATGCCACAGACACAAACTTTGTTGATATGGCTGGACATGTGGTTTATAATGGACAAAAGACCGTCCAATTTACTGCAGAAAAAGCAAAACAGGTTGAAGCAATCATTGTTACAAATCCTCGTTATGCAGTTTCAAAAGTGAAACTTATAAACTATAATAATACTTTTGAAGAGATGTCGGATTATTTAACAGAAGATAACAGAATTGTGCTTACAAGAGAATTTTTGGAAACAAATTCGATCGTAGGGAACATTCAAATTGTCATCGAGTTTGAACGTCTTCTTTGGGAGGAAAAGAGCATTGCTGGAAAACTTGAAGGTGAAGGAACAAACAGGAATAAATATCAAATCAATTCAGTTGAAGATTTGGTGCTTATGATGCAACTTGTCAACTCTGGGGCAGTGGATGAAAATGGAGTGGCTTATAGGGATGCACATTACATTTTGCAAACGGATATAGATTTGACTGAAAATTTC
>CAZQFT010000167.1:0-1741 GCA_964592565.1 uncultured Lachnospiraceae bacterium | reverse complement strand
GCTGATGGCGGGACTCGAACCCGCGACCTGTTGATTACGAATCAACTGCTCTACCGACTGAGCCACATCAGCATAAGTGGGAATTAATCCCACCAGGTTTAACCATAAAACTTTCACAGCCGCATTAAAATTCGAGCAAAGCCAAAACTCAAGCGAAATTAGTCTTTCAAAATTTTAAGTTTAAAGGAAACTTTCATGTTCTCTTCATCTTTCGAGATGCATTCAACTTCAATCATTTCGCCAGCCTTAACAAGTTCATAAATCTTCTTTGTTTTGTTTTCTGTGCAGTTTGAAATATGAAGAAGTCCTGTCGCACCATTTTTAACCTTAACAATTGCACCAAACTGCAAAAGTTTGACAACTTCCGCTTGATAAATCTCGCCAACACTTAAAGCCTTAATTCTTGAAAGTTTTGGATCTTCCAAAAGTGCCTTGTAAGAAAGTTCAACTTTTTTGTTATCTTTGTCAAGTTTGATTACTTTAAATTGTGCCTCTGTGCCAATTTGCAAAACATCTTCAACTTTCTCAATTTTGTCATAAGAAACATTTGAGATATGCAAGAAACAATCAAATCCGTCAACGCTTACAAACGCGCCATATGGCATAATGCGTTCAACCTTTCCCTTAACAACTTTGTTGATAAAAATGCTGTTCCAGAAATTTGTTTCAATTGCAACGCGTGTTTGTTCTTGCAAAAGTCTTGCACTGCCAATAATTGTTTTGTTTTCTTTGTCAATTTCGGTTACAACTGCTTCCAATTGTTTTCCAACAAACTTATTAAAATCTTTTACATAGTGTTCTGAAACTTCAGAAAATGGAATGATAATTGAATAATCACCCATTTTTGACAGCAATCCATTTCCAACCCCTGTTGGAACAAAAGTAAACTTGCTGCCAAGTCTTAGGCTTAAAGCATTTTGGTTTGCAATTCTAAGTGCATCAGCCAAAGACTTTGACGCCTCAATCAACCCTTCTTCGTTCTTTTGATTTGTAATAACAACACTGAAGCGGTCGCCAATTTTCACTTGTTCATAGTTTTCAAAGTCAGATGCCGCAATGTATGCATCATTCTTTCCACCAATATTGAAGATTACACCATCTTCACGCCTAAGCACAACCACGCCCTCAAAAGTTTGTCCCTTCTTGTAAGAAGTAAAAGTTTTGTCAATTAATTCTAAGTTAAATTTATCGCTCATTTTTAAATCCTTCCAGTTTAAGTCTATTGTCGTTTTGCAGAAATCCTGCCTTTTTACAATTAAGTTAAGATTATCAAAATTTGCAAAAAAAGTCAACTGTTAGATAAAGATTTATCAAAAACTGTCCAAAAGCTTTCATCTGCCTTATTGACAACCCAAATCTTTCATGATATAATACAGCCATAAGATTAAAGGAGAAAATATGATTACACCTATTAACGATGATTTGCAAATTGTTATGCATGACAAAACAGAACTATATTATAAAGCTTTGTTGGATTACAAAGCAAAAAATCCTTTTGAAATATGCTCCGCAATCGTAATTTTGCTCGAGCGTTATTGCACCCAAGTTACATCAAAAAAAATTGATACTATGAAATTCACAGAGCGTGTTTCAGGTGCAATGAGAGAATATTACAATCAGAAAAAACTCAAAACTTTGCTTGATGTTTTGGATCAATACGCCGACAAAAAAGTTAAAACAAACATTATCGGAGTGAAAATATGTAATGAAGAATATCAAATCCTCGATTTATCGAGAATCC
>CAZQFT010000166.1:0-1745 GCA_964592565.1 uncultured Lachnospiraceae bacterium | reverse complement strand
CCCAAACTTGCACCGCGAGACCTTCATCACAATCGCATACCACTTGCGATTATCTCCATGTCTCAGCACCGCCGTTTCAAAGTCCTCATCAAACGGATAGTCCGGCGATGTACCGTATGTATTGAGACAATATTCAAGGAATTCTTGTTTTGTCATCGTCAGCCTTCTTTTTACTTTTCTATGATTTGAATATTCAAATTATAGAAACTCCTCGGTTGTTAAGCAAACATTTGAAAAAGCTGTACCGTAATCAGTAAGTTCAAGAATTAATTTGTCAACTTTCAAGTTTGCCTTTGAGTTGCTGTTTTCAACATTATAGGTTTCTACTTTATTGAGTGTAATTACCGTTGGGTCTTGTGTGTACTTAGGATGATTTAAAATAGGTTCATACAATGTTTGGTCAACATAATGATGCGTGGGAATGATACATAGATTTAAGCGCAACAAATTATCTATACAAACCAAATAATGATCTGGGTCATCTAAGATATCATCGTATACATTAGAGAAAGATTTCAACAAGGATAACACCCCATTTTTTCCACCGTCAATTCTCATTTCTACGTCAATAATGGCAATTCCTCTATTGGCTTGATTATAAATATAATTTAACAATTTTGCTTCATCCGGTGTAAGTTGCTTAATAATATCTACAAACGACGGGTGAACCAATCCCTTCGTGTCAATATTCATAGATGAGGCTAATAAATTAGCATACAGTTCTCTTAATTCTTCGCTATCAAGACTATAGCTCAGCTGTTGCAATGCGGGAATAGCAACATAGGGTTCTGGTTCCACCAAATTCTCTTCAGGAATATGTTTAAGCTTTTCTGTCAAAAGCACTTCAGTTTCTTTTATTGCATATTCTCCATTCAAAATCCACTTTTCCCACTTGCTTAGCCAAACCCTAACCGTTCGAGGCAAAAAGCTAATTATTTGTCCCGTTGCTTGTGCTGTTGGGTGTATTAAATCATTGTAAACCTTACCAGCGGTCTGCGCAACCAATTCTTTTGCAACATCCTGATTTATATCGTTACTCATATTGTTTTCTCCGTCCGTTTTTAAAACAATAATTAAATTGTTATAGTTTTTTTCACTTCATAACCTTTTTAATTATTATCGAATTCCTCAAACAAATTTTCCCAAAAAGCCACCCAGGTGCTTGTATTTAAGCGCCATGCCCTATATGTGTTTTACATTCTTCTATTTTTTTTGACATTAATTCATCAAAAAGAAGGCTATTAATTTTATACCTTTTCAACATTTCGCTTTGAAGATCTTTTTGGTAGATTTGTTTATATGCTTTGCTTATTTCCAATCCCCAAAAGGAATTGTATGTGTCGCTATGTGTAGCATAATATAACCATTCGAGCATTCTTTTCGGATTATTAATATTAGGAGCGGCTTCGTGACATGCATTACAAAGTAATACATAGTTGAATGGGGCATCCTCTCCGCCCGCACTTGCGGGAACAATATGACATCGGTGAAGTCGACGAATTTCGCCACAACGCCAACAGCGGACTGCCAAATCACATATATCTACATTTAGTTGTAACTCACTTGCATTATCAGTGTGATATTTAATAATTTCTTTGACGGTTGTTGTTATTTTTTCGTGATATGCCATATTACCAATTTGCGCCTCCTTTCATTGATTTTATTATTCCAACAATAACATCTTTGCGGATATTGTAATTTTCCACCAATTCTTCAATGGATACTCCAGCATTTGCTTCGGACGC
>CAZQFT010000165.1:0-1750 GCA_964592565.1 uncultured Lachnospiraceae bacterium | reverse complement strand
GATGATTTTACAAAAATTAGTATTGCAGATATAAGATTTGAATATGTTGCAGTTGCACTTTGCTTGTTGTTTATAAATGTGCTTGCAGATTTTATGTCGGTCCATCGAATAATATACAGAAAAACGATGAGGTCTCGTTGGGCAACATCATATAAATCGACGGCAATATTGAGATATTATGACGCGGTAACACCACTTGCAACAGGTGGGCAGGCATTCATGGTGTCTTATCTTAATAAGCGAGATGTACCCGCAGCGACGTCTCTTTCGATTCCTATGGCAAAGATGATTTTTCAACAAATTGCTTGGCTGATTATTACTTTTGTTTGTTTGATTTTGTCATTTGTAAGTGGGCTTTCGCAAACTTTTGTTTCTGCAAGTAGTGTTATTGGATTTATATTATGTTTTGTTGTCGTTGCAGTAACTCTTCTTCTTTCTCTTTCAAAAAAAGTCGGAAAAAAAATGGTTGTGTGGGTTTTAAAACTTTTACACAAAATGCGTATCGTAAAAAATTATGATAAACAATATGAAAAAGTAATGCATCTAGTTGAGGACTATCAGAACATCATTAAAGAATATTCACATTCTTTTGGAGATTTGATTTATCAATTCTTGTTGCATGCAATCAGAGTTATTTGCATGTTCTCAATTCCATATTTTATTACAAAGGCTTTTCCCTATACAGGCGGAAAAGTCGGCTCTTTCAGTGATTTTTTTATTTATACTGCTTTAATTGATTTGGCATCAAGTTTTATTCCTCTTCCTGGTGGTACAGGTATGAATGAAATTACATTTGCAGCATTGTTTAGAGATTATTTGGGAGGTTATACATTCTGGGGACTTTTGTTGTGGCGTTTTTGCTCTTATTATTTCTTCTTATTACAGGGAATATCAGTAATTTCATATGATACTTTATATGGCAACAGAAAATATCGATGGGTAAAGAAAAAGCTTTCTCTACAAGCGGAAAGTCAGGAATTTCGAAGAATTCAGATTGAAAATTTCAGAAATGAAAGAAACTTGAGAAGAAAGAAACAGAAAAAAACTCAGACGCGTTGAATAATATTTTTTTCGTAGTTTAAACTAATTTTATGAAAAAAAGTTCGGTTGCGTGGTTGTTTGCTGTAGTTGTTTTATTCTTTTTGCTTGCATTATCAGTTGTTCTTGGGTTTACTGGGTACTATTTTTCAGTGTCATATCTTAATTCTGCTTCTGACTTGGTTGTAGGAGATGGTTTTTCTGTTGGGGTAAAGGCGAATCAATCGAATGTCGTTTCTTTCACTTTTGACGGAGGGTATTTGCCTAATGAGATTATTCCGCAAACAATTCAAATTGTATCTCAAGATTTAGCCAGTGATATGAAGGTTCGTGTGAAGTCAAAAATCTTTGGTGCGGAAGATGATGTGGGGGTTGACTTTATTACTACCGAGCATTTTGAGAAAATGGATGATACTTATTATTATTTCGATGACATTTTAAAAGGTGGAAATAAGATTACTTTTTGCAGTTATGTGGTAATACCAAAGCATGTAGACTTGTCAAGCAAAGATAAATATGTTTTAACCATCATTGTGGAAACTCTTGAAAGTGGGCTTGACAGTGAAAAAATTTGGAAAAATGTTCAATAATTATTAAATTTATTGGACTTTTTTTTATTAATCTTGTAAAATAATTATTGATAAAGGAGTTGTTTATGGAAAAAAATAAAATACCTACCCCACCAAAAGAAATGAGAAGGGTGCCACCTCCA
>CAZQFT010000164.1:0-1773 GCA_964592565.1 uncultured Lachnospiraceae bacterium | reverse complement strand
ATCAAGCTCATCATTATCAAGTGATTTCGGTATATCAAAAATAATATTTTTCCCATTATAAGAAAGTTTCTCAAAGATAACGTTTTGACCTTGTGCATTAAATTGACTAACATTATTTAAAATATTATTAATCAACGGAATGATCTTTTTTTCATCGGCTTTGGCATATTGTTCTGCACTTTTTAATAAGACAGTATAAACTCCACACTTCGGTCCAGTTGAAATGATTTGCTCTAAAAGACGCAATGAATTTTCATTAAAGTTAGCGGGAAAATCCATTATCATTAAAACCTGATATGGTTCTGCATTTTGTCCGGCCGCAATATTATAGTCTTGAATACTTCCATATTGACCTTGCAAACATCTCTGAGTTACATTCGCTATATGGTCAGTTGTTATACGTAATTTGTCTTCAATATCGTGAGCATCTGACCATATTTTCCCGTTTATAACTTTACTCGTTTTATCGTCAACATCCACCAGTCTTGTAAAAGAAGCAAATGTTTCACCCAGTTTAATTGGATCAAAAAAAGTAAAATTTACTTTATTGGGAGGTAACATCATAAAGAGTCTCATTGCCAATGAACAAGCTCTATCAATCATTACCTGTCTATTTGCGTTATTAACTTCAAAAAGGAAGTTAAATTTTTCATTGAATGCTACTGAATATGGAACTTTCAAAAGAGGGTTTCTGCTCGAAAGATTATTAAATTTCGTTAAGAAAAAATAATCTTTAAATAATGTTTTTTTAGCATAATCACATAACTTCAAATCGGAAAGTTGAAAAACTAGGTCACTGATTCTTACACTTGTTGGATTATCTGTTACGCAAGTATATCCATCAATTACAGGCTCAGAATTATAAATTTCAAAGAAAATCTTTTCAAGTTGTTCAGGTGGAAATGTTTTGTGAAAAGCTTCTGTCTTTTTTTCTAAAAGTTTACGCATTTCATAAGCATCTCTGTCTTTCTGCTCTTTTTCCATCAAATGAGTGCTTTCAATTGTTTTATTCAAAGTAGTTAAATGAGACGATTGTTTCTGTGCTTCATCGTTATCATTGTTTTTTAATTTTATAACACTTTCATTCCAAGAACTATCTCGTCTATTAGCCACTTCGTTCTTGTTTGCAAAGAATTCTCTTTCTAAATTTTTAATCTCATCAACTTTACTGTTTTTGACAGAAGGATTATCTTCAGATTCCTCTTTGCAAGCAGTAATTTTGAGAGACAACTCGTTCCTTTTTGATAATTCACCCCTATCAATTGCTTTTGATGATTGATCGTATTCGGATAATATTGAACGCTTTTTACTGGTGGCTGATGATATTGAACTTTTAAATCCGTTCTTTTCTGCTGATATTATATTGGCGGTATTTTTTTCATAGTTCAAAAAGTTTTCTTCTGTTTTTTTAATTATCGAATCACACTCAGAACTGTATTCCTCTAATTTTTTTAGAAAACCAAGAAAAAAGGCTACCGGTTGCTCTGCAAAATTTATATGGTTATCCATTGTTGTCTTCTCCTCTCTTATCGTGCAACTTTGATGTATTTTTGAAGAATTCCGATAAACATTCCTTCTCCAATAAGCGAAATCGCACGACTATAGGTGCCTTTTTGAATTTCGTCACAAGCAATTTCGTACTTTTTACGGATTTGATATATTGTCAAACAAAGTTGTTTCATATTTGAACCAACTTCTTCTATCTGCTTAATAGTTTGATTGATTTCTCGTTCGAATTTACTTTGTGCTGTTTTAGTTTTCTTTATCTCATCA
>CAZQFT010000163.1:0-1793 GCA_964592565.1 uncultured Lachnospiraceae bacterium | reverse complement strand
TGTCAGTAAGGCCTGTAAATTTTGAACGATAGAGAGTTTGTCCATTAAGTGTAGAACCGCTAAATTCGGTATATGCACTTGATACTTTTGTTGTTGAATAGATGTAACTGTTTGAACTTATCACTGCATTTGTTGTCATGTCAATAGGTGGTTGGTTTGTAACTTGTGGTGCAATTCCTGCATCGGCAATATAGTTTACAATGTTATCAATTAAGAAAGTTGAACTGCCAGCAGTTTGTGAAAATGAAGCGCTTGAGTTCAAGAATCCACTTGTGATGTCTGCGCTGTTCTCATATTTGCCAGTTGTTTTGTTGTAGTCTTTCAATTCAACGGCTGGAAGGGTGTTGTTTTCTGTTACATCTCCATCGAAGTCTGTGTATTTTGCTTGATAGCCGTAAACATAAACTCTGATTTGTTTGGTGGTTGCGGCAAGATTGTCGAGAGAATATTTGCGAACTTCTGTAGAAGTTGCTGAGGTTTCATATTCAACAAGTTTGATTGGTTTGAAGATTACTTGATATTCATCAGCGTCAGTGAAGTAAACTTTGCAATTCTTTCCGCTTGTGATAAACTTATCGACAAGATTATCTCCTTGCAGAACTGGGGCTTTCGCATCCTTATCATAAACAAGGCTTGTGGTCTTTGTTGAATTTGTTATTTCAAGTTCAAATCTTGTATAGTCATATTCGATGTAAGGCATCGAATATGCGGAATCAGCAGAGTTCTTATCACTTGAATAGTTGCTGTAGAGGAAATTTGAATAACTTGGAAATTTTGCTGAGACTGGAATCTCGTGGTCGAAATTGTTCCAGTTAACATTTGCAGCATCCGTGTCGATATAGTTGTCACGATTTAAAACATAGAACTTATAATTCACAGTCATGTTTTGTTCGGTGAATTGTGTTTCAGCCATAGTAGAACCGCCTTCAGTGCAAGTAAAAAGAGTGTATGTCAAAGAGAGTTCATAAACACCTTCTTTTACATTTCCACTTTCATCTAAGATGTTTATTTCATTTTCAGCAGGACTTGTTGAATTGGAAAAGGTTATGTCAAAACTTTGAAGTGTTACATTGTCTTTTGCAGGGAATGAAAGCAAACTGTCATCAACAAAGTTTCCAATTGCAAGGTCTTGGTCAACGCCATTTATGTAAAGACTTACAGAGTTGATGTTGTAATATTGAAAAACAGCCTTGTTGTCAACATCAGGATAATAAACCCACTTATAAATGTCGCTTGGTGCATCCGTTGCAGATTTATTTGTTTGAAGAGAAATTTTGTAGTAACTTGCGATGCCACCTTCTGTGAAATACAAAAAAGTATCTTCAATTGCTGAAGGGTTGATTTGATCTATGGTGTCTGCTAAGCCATCGTTAAGATATTCGTCCGCAGAAAAATAATCTGGCAGTTGGTCATTTGCCAAAACTGAGTTTGACACATCTTCTGCCATGGCGGTGTTTTCGTTTTGTGAGTTTAAAGTCATGAAGCCAACGCTGAAAAAACAGAATGCAAAAAATATGTAGAATATATTTTTGAATAAATTGTTTTTCTTTTTCATAATTACCTCTCCAATTTATATGAATATTTTAACACAAATAAAAATAAATTCAAAATAAATAGATATTATTTATTATAAATATTATTATATAAATAATACATTATTTTTTGCTCAATCAATCAATTTGTGGGAGGTTTAGCGGTTAAAAAATAATTATAGAAAAACAAAAATTAATAAAAAATCGCAAAAATTAATAAAAAAATCAAAAAATTTGCAATTTTTAATGCTTTTTTATTTA
>CAZQFT010000162.1:0-1907 GCA_964592565.1 uncultured Lachnospiraceae bacterium | reverse complement strand
AAACCTGAGTTCCATCATCCAATGCCAAATCGCCTGTATATCTATAAGAGAAGTCAAAACTTTGTGCCAATTTGAAAATTGAAGGTTTTGAAATCAACAACTTTGTTCCAATATAGTTGTTTATCTCTTGAATCTTCATCATAAAAGTTACTTCGTCCGACACAACTGTCGGCACTTTTTTCTCTTCCTCTCCAACCACCCCAAAAACAACTTCTCCACTGTTCACAGAAATTTTTGCATCAATCTCAGGCAAATCTTTTTGGTTTTTGTTTTTGATCGCAATCGCCCTTAAAATCGCATGCGAGCACTCAATGGCATCTTGAGGTCGTGCAAAAACCGCAAAAAGTCCTTCTCCCAAATATTTATCGACAAAACCATTATATCTTTTAATCAGTGGCGAAACCACCTTAAGATAAGAATTTATATAATTGAAATTTTCTTCCAAACTCAAAGTTTTTGCAACAGAATTTGAACTTTTTAAGTCACAGAAAAGAGTGGTTGCCTCTTTTGTAACTTGCTTTCCATATTCCAAATCCTCAAAACCATTTTTCCCAAGCATTTTGAGAAGTTGCTTTGGAACGCTCTTTTGTGCCTCCAAACTGTTTTGCTTAATTTTGTTTTCTTTTTCCCTAAAAGAATAATTTATTTTGTTAAGAGAATTTTCAATCTCCATAAATTGCTTTCCGCCGCCCAGTTGAACATTATCATCCTTAATTCGTCCATCGCCGAGTTTTTCAGTAACTTTAACAACTTTTGAAAGCGGTCTACAAGCAAAAAGTACCATTACAAAAATCGCAACCAAATAAACAAGGGTTGCAAGCCCCGCCCAGAGCAAATTGTTGTAAGATGTTTCTGCGGTCGTAATATTAAAGGTCGCACGCACTGATTCAGCAACAATACCATTCATGTTCTTCACGCCAATAATATAAGCCATAAACACCGCATATGTCAGTGTAATTGGAAAAATCGAGAAAAAAATTGAATTTGCAAGGCGTTGAGTCTTTAAAAATCTGAAGAAAAGTATGCCCATAAGGATATTTGACACAACATTTAATGCAAGAGACACCCAAGCAATCGGTGTAAAAGAAAACTCAAAGCCACTGCCCGTTGGTACAATTGCAGCCAAAAGATAATTTCCCAGAAAAATGGCAGGAACAGCCGTAAGGATTGTTAAAATGATTAAGATTTTTGTTGATGTTCTCATAGGCTTATTTTGAGAAAGAAATTTGGTGTTATGCATAAGAATTTTGTCGAAGATTGTTGATTTTTTGAATATTAAATGCACTTTCAACACAAAATAAGCAAAGGAGGACGAAATGGACGAAAAAGAACAACAAACAAAATATTTAAACGCAATCTATCAAAACACCAGAACTGCAATGCAGTCAATTGAAGACATCATCACAAAGGTTGAAAACGACCAACTGATGAGCGAACTTTCACGAGAGGAAGATGAATATTCTTGCCTTGCAAAGGAATGTGAGAACTTTGCCAAAGCAGAAAAGATTGAAGGGCTTAAAGACAACAACTGGATTGAAAAAACAAAACTCTGGTCAAGTATCAACATGGGAACACTTACTGACAAGACAACAAGACACATAACAGAACTTATGCTTCTTGGAACATTCATGGGAATTATCACCTGCATAAAAGACAAGGATGATCACAAAAATGTATCTTCCGAACTTGATGAAATTATCGACAAACTCTATGAATTTGAGAGAGCAAACATTGACAAACTCTTACCCTTTTTAACTGAAAAATAATTAATTAAAAAATATTTAAAAATATATTTTTAAAATTAAAAATAAAAATATCAAAAAGCCTATATGCCCGTATTTATAAGACATATAGGATTTTTTATTATTTAATTCTTTTTTCAAATATTTCATTTAATTTTAAATTAT
>CAZQFT010000161.1:0-1914 GCA_964592565.1 uncultured Lachnospiraceae bacterium | reverse complement strand
GCACGAACATCTTTCTTAGCCGCATCTTCACAAACAACATATGTGTTTACATTGAAAAGTTGTTGATTGTTGTTTTTCAAACTTACAAGCAAGCCTTTCAATGTTTCAAGGTGAGTTTGCAATTCAATTTGAGTTGAACTTCTGCCAGCCCTATAATATTTTGCTTCCATTTCCATAATAGCCCGGTCAATTTGTTTTTCTGACTCAAGTTTTGGAATTGGCGCAAATTTCATAACAACTTTTGTTCTGTCCAAAAGAAAGAACTGTGACCCCCAAGCATTTCCAACTTCAAGTGGATAGTCAATAAGGTTGTAACAACGATAGCATTGGTCATCCAAGAAATAACGTGCAATGTTAAACTTAATTTTGTCAGGATTAACCCAATTCATATGTTCCGACATTGGCAAAACCTCAAGGTCACGCTCGTCAAAATCTTTTCCCATATTAGAACGCAAGAACACCAACAAATCATTTCCTTCAACTCTGCGTGCAGTGATTGGATTAAGTGATGATGCCATTGCATTAATCATACCACTTGTAGTGTTGTCCAAAATTTCCATATCTTTATCATAAACAACCAAATAGAAGTGGTCTTTAAAAACCTTTGACTGACGGTTCAAAAATTCATAAAGCGAAACACGTTCTTCGAAAATTGGTGCACGAGTGTCAATTTCCTTTTGCGTAATCTGTCCGTCATACTGCATGTCATAAAGCACATCATATTTTTGATTTTCGTTGTATATGTATCTGTCCAAAACCATTGGTTTAGAAATTTTCACAATTTCACAAGTTTGATCCATATTAAGTCGACGAATCGCATTTGCAAAAGCCTCAATAACATTGTCTTGATAATATTCTGTCAAAAGCGTAAAGAACATTGGTTGAACTTCAAGCACTTGTGCATAGTAAAGTCCAAAGTTGATAAAACGGTCTTGGTAAATCCCTTCATAAGCAATCATTTCTTGTATATCGGATTTTTTCTTGTCACTGCCCTTAGTAAACTTTTTCTTCTGAACGGAATATCTCAGCAAGAAGACAAGCGTATTATAAAAACGCGTATCATCAGTAAATTTAAAAAACATTGAAACTGCAATAATAATCCATGCAATTGCAACCCAAATGTGAAGCTCAAAGTTTGCCATAAAAAGAATGATTGCGATTGCAACAAAAATCAAGCCCAAAACAAGATCCAAGCCTGTAACACCTTTTATAAACTCTGATTTGACTTTTGTTCTTCTAGGAATAATTCTAACCATATTTACCTCTTGTAAATATTTTACTACAAACACTCCTAAAAATACAAACAAATTAAGCAAAAAATTATTTTAAATATATAATAATAAAAAACAAAATCTCCAAAAAATTAAAAAACAAAAATAAAATGTTGGAAATATTTAAAAAATCAAAAAAATACATTATTTTTTTAATTTTTGTTAATTTTTCTACAAATTTCGATATTTTTTTGCATTTTTAATCTTTTTTTAAAGCAAAAAACAATTGATTTAACCTGTCGTGTTGCTTTGCTTTTTCAACAACTGCCTTCGTAACAACAGAGCCTTTTAAAGCAATTCTTTCGTTGTTATAACCAAAAACATCCCTCAAACAAACCTTTCCAACATATGCCTGCGAAGACAGACTTATCTTTTCAATTGGTTGAATATTTTGAATTTCAACCTTCATTTCAAAATTATTTGTTTTAGGAAATTCATTTTTTAAAATTTTATTTCTTTTTTTCTTAAAATTAATAAAAATAAAATTTTTTCCAACTTTTTTAATATATTTTGTTAAAATTTCACATTTTTCAGTAATTATTTTTTGACATTTATTTTTCTCAAATTTAAGATCACACACCCTGCCATAAGAAAAACCCTTCTCATCCAAGACCTCAAGCCCCAAAATTGAAGGTTGTCCCTG
>CAZQFT010000160.1:0-1974 GCA_964592565.1 uncultured Lachnospiraceae bacterium | reverse complement strand
AAATAAAACTGGAAAAGCATTGTTTTACATCTTTGAAATCTGTGCGATTGCAATCGCTATAATTTCACTTTTCATGTCAATCTATTATGCGGTGAATTATAAGGCATTCGTTGTTTTTATTGAATATTTCACAAATGGTGTAATTTCTGCATTTACAATTTTCGGATTTGGAAAAATCATCGACATGCTTTACGCAAGAAAATCTAAATGTGAAAAGAAAAGCGTTGAAACAGAAAACAAAGAAACAACTGATGCTGAATAAGCAAATCTTAAAGCAAAAAAATCGTGAGCAAAAACTCACGATTTTTTATTTACTAATCACCTTGAACGGCAGTTTCACGCTTGTTTCGTCTTTCTGAAAAAATTTTTGTTTGAATAAAACTTTGAAAGAAATAAAAAATGGAACAATTGTTGTTCCATTTTTAAAAATTAACCTCTTTTTCTTGCTCTTTTTCTTGCTTGTTCGCTTTTTTTCTTCTTAGCAACGCTTGGCTTATCGTATGCTTCTTTCTTTCTGATATCGCCGATAATTCCGTCTTTTTGACATTTTCTTTTAAATCTCTTAAGCGCGCTTTCAAGACTTTCGTTCTCGCCAACCTTAACTGTTGTCAACCTTCTCACCACCTTTCAAAACTACAAATCTGTGTGGATTATAACATATAAATACTCGCAAAGTCAAGCGTTTATTCAAAATTAATCTCTTAAAATTGTTTAACCTTATTACTCAAAGTTGTTTTTGGGGTTTTGTTTAAACAAATTTTTGCTTCACTTTTGCAAGAATTTATTTCTGTTCATCATGGTTTTTAAGCAAAACTTTCACCCCTTGCTTAAATGGTTTTTCAAAAACAACCTCCACAATGTCGCCCACCTGCAAGTCGCCTTGCACATAACACTTAATATAATTTTCGCTGTAACCTTCAAACCAATCGCCATTCTTTTCTTCAATCAAAACTTTGGCAGTTTCGTTTTGTTTGATAAAATCAAGTTTAAGTTTGTTTCCAAGTTCTTCAAGTTGCTTCAAACGCTCCGCTTTTACTTTGCCAGACAGGTCTTTGTAAAGTTTTGATGCCACAGTGCCATCACGCTTAGAATATGGAAATATGTGCAACTGTGAAAACTTAACACACTCTACAAATCGCATTGTTTCTTCAAAATCTTCATCCGTTTCGGTTGGAAATCCAACAATTATGTCTGTCGTAATTCCGGCAAGTGGAAAATATTTTCGTATAAGGCTCATGCTGTTTTCAAACTGTGCTGTTGTGTAATGCCTGTTCATCTTTTTCAAAACATTGTCGCATCCACTTTGCAATGACAAGTGAAAATGTGGGCAAAAGTTCTTTAACCCTTTAAGTTGTCTCAAAAACTCTTCATCAATCAAATTGTCTTCCATTGATGAAAGACGCAAACGCTTACCATATTTATCCAATCTTTCAAGCAACACGCCAAGTCCACGCTCTCCGTTTACTTTGAAGTCTGACACATCAATGCCAACCAGCACCACTTCCTTCACGCTTTCTGGCAATTTTGCAACTTCATTTTCAATGCTTTCAACACTGCGCGAGCGACTTCTTCCACGAAGATATGGAATGATGCAATAAGTGCAAAAATGATTGCATCCGTCCTGAATTTTGATGTATGCACGCGACAAACTTTGCGCAGAAAAAAGGTCGTCTTCATAATCTGTTGGCAAATCATAAAGATTTTTGCCTAGATGCTCAAGTTCGTCCAAAAGTTTTTTCTTGCTTGCAGTACCAACAAGGAAACTTACATCCTTGTCATCAAACTGTACAGGACGATTTTGGCTTGCACAACCCATAACATAAATCTTTGCATCCTGATTGAACTTTCTTGCACGCTCAATCATTTGGCGTGATTTTTTCTCTGCCTCATTTGTAACGGCACAGGTGTTGATTATGTAGGCATCTGCAAACTCAAGTTTGTCTGAGGTCTCAAATCCACGCTCTTTTAATTCAA
>CAZQFT010000159.1:0-1985 GCA_964592565.1 uncultured Lachnospiraceae bacterium | reverse complement strand
AAGTTTTTTCATGTGTCCTCCTAAAATAATATTTGCAAAAAAGCAAATTTAATATATATTAATTATAAATTATTTCACAAAGATAAGTCAAATTAAGACAAATGATTTCGCAAAAATTTCAAAAAATAATTTGTTTCGTCAAAAATTATTTTCTATTAATTTAACAACTTTTTCTCAATAAATTTTCAAACCTTCATTTTCTTCTTGAAAAACATTTCGACAAAAAAATTATTAAAAATAGCAAAAATAACAATAAAAAATGCAAAAAATTCACTTTTTTTGCATTTTTTATTAATTTTTTATTATTTTTTTTCATATTTTAGGAAATGAAAAATATTTTTATTTTTTAATCACCTCTCTCTTTCGCATTGTTCATATCTTCTTTTCGTAGACTCTCCACCTCGAATATGCTTCTCGGAAAAATTTTTGTCAAGAATTTTTTGTACTCTCTCATACTGTTTTTCATCATATTTTCTCAACCTTTTAGACAAGTCATTATGCACCGTGCTTTTTGACAAATTAAAAACCTGAGCAGTTTTTCTGATTGTATCTTCCGTTTCTTCTATATACGCCGCAACCTGTAAGGTACGCTCTTTGATGTGTGTCCTCATAATATCCTCCCATAAAAAAACTTATGAGAAGACTTGTCAGATTATGAATATTTTTGTCGAAATTTGTCACAAAAAAATAAAACGGAACTTCCGTTTTACTTCTTTGCTGTTTCAATCATCTCAATAATTTGCCCCACTGTCTTAATTTGATTTATCTTGTCATCAGGAATAGTTATTCCAAACTCTTCTTCCAAAGTCATAAGCATTTCGATAACATCTAAAGAATCAGCACCCAAATCTTCAATAATGTTTGATTCTAAATTAACAGTATCTTTTGCAATACCAAGTTGTTCTGCAACAAGTTCTTTAACTTTTTCTGCAACCATGTTTCCCCTCCATGGATACATTTTAACACATTCAACAAAACAATTGCAAATGATTTTTACTTATTTTGCAAATCTAAATAATTGTTTGGGTCTACCTCTACTCCATCTTTTAAAAGAGTAAAGTGCAAATGACCGCCACTTAAAGATTCATTAGCAGCACTTGTCGATGCCAGACCAATAAGTTGCCCACCAGCAACAGAATCCCCCACATTAACCCTTACATCTTCACTCAAAGAAGAGTAAACACTTACAAACCCATCATCATGTTCGATTTCAATCACATAACCATCCAATGAATTTGAACTAACTGAACTTACAATGCCATCACATACTGCAAAAACATTATCACTTTCGGAAGCCAAATCAATAGCCAAATGAATTTCCCACCTGTTTAAACTTTCGTTAAACTGCAACCTATCATCCGCATAATCCTTAACAACGACCGCACTTTCCATAGGTAATTCAAATTGCATTACTCCAGTACTTACAGGCTGCTCATTATTTGGCTCTACAGGCAAAGCCAATCCAATTGCAAGCAAAACTCCCACTGAAAGCACACACGCCAAACTAAGCAATCCATATCTTTTGAAAAAGTTTTTAAATTTATTTTCTTTAATTTCCATATTTACCTCCACGACATGATATTTGTCTAAAAATTATCAATTTAAACACTAAAATTTAAAAAAATTGCGATTTTTTGACGATTTTTAATAAAATTTAATCATTTTTAATAACCAGTTAATATCATAGGAAACCCAGCAATCACATCTTCTCCAATGGCAACAATTTGAACATTGACTTTTTTTCCATCAATCAAGACGCTCTTATCTCCATAGACCGAATAGCCACAATAAACAGTCATTTCATCTAATTCTACAACCGAAAGCTGTTCAAATTTAAGCAAATCAAAAAGTTTTTGCACATCCATCTCATTAAGGTAAATCTGATATGAATCCGAATTTCTGATTTTGTCTAAGTTTTCTTTTGCTTGCTGCAAAGAACAATAATTAAAAAACTTTTCTCCACACACAACGCTTTCAAGACCCTC
>CAZQFT010000158.1:0-2043 GCA_964592565.1 uncultured Lachnospiraceae bacterium | reverse complement strand
TTCACCTCATAAATTAACTGCAAATAGGTATCAATATCTCCCACAAGTATTTTAGAGGAAACACTATGATAATACGACCACATTTGCTGATTATAGGTTTCATCAGGCGCAACGGGTGAAACTAATACTTCTGTCCAATCAATCGAATCATCACTTGCCTTATGTATGGATTTGAGCAAATTTGTATCAAGTTGCTCAACCGTATCAAAGTCAATAGGTGTACTTAATTCATAATTTGAAGAAGAAGATGATGTAAAGTTGTTTTGTTCTGTAACTGAGTCTTCAGGAGTATAATCCCGATGACTGTCGTTATATGCAGGCTCAGAATAATATGTTGGACTTTCCTGACGTGTTTGAGTATTTCTTCTGTTGTTTTGCGTTCTTGTATTTTTGGTGTCTACATAATACAAACCCGTACCAGGAATGCCAACACTTGTTGTCACTTTACCGCTTGTATGGAATGTTTTTCTAAAGCCGGGTACACCCGTACTTACAGACATACCTGTTTTCCCAAAATTCAATTTTACACCGGGTATGATTGATATACTCTTTCTAAATCGAAGTCCCACTTAAACACCCCCTAAAATAATACTTGCATCATCAAGTGAACCATTACTTCTTGCTGCTTTGATCATTTCAACACAAGTTGTTTCACAAAGTCCATATTTTTCGATTATATCTTCCATTTGGTCAACACTTAAGTAATCGTGTATACCATCAGACGTTAACATTATCGGAGCTACTAAAGGATCAATGTGAGTAACCTTAATTTTGAATAAGTCTTGAGAGCCGCCACCAAAGCAAGCAGTAATCTCATTCTTACGCTCAAAAGAAGCTGCATCCTCCGGAGAGAATTGACCTGTTGCAAGCAGATAGTTCAAGGTTGTATCATCAGTTGTGATTTGCTTCAAATACTTTCTGCTTTGAAGCAGATACACACGTGTGTTGCCAATACTAAACAACTGTGGTTTACCTTCAGCACAACAAATTCCTGACAATGTTGTTGCCATTCCTTGTTGTCCATTTGTAGTTTCGGAAATCTCAATCAGCTCATCGTTAATTGCCTTCAGTAGATCAACACTTACTTCTTGCAAATGGCACAGTTTATTCGCCACAAAATGGGATGCTATTGCTCCGGTATTATGGCCACCAACGCCATCGGCTACTGCTATGATGCCGTTTGCCATCTCTGAAAAGAGAGTTCCGCCTGCAACGATCGTCTTTCCAACTATTATTCTATCTTCATTTTCTGTTTTATTTAACCCTGTTTGGGTTACTGCTATAACATTCATAACTTAACCCTTCGTACATTCTAACGACGGTGGAGTTGCAGCAGTATCAATTTTATCAATAGCTACACTTGCGTTATCAAAAATCTCATTATCAAACAAATATCTCGATAAAGGATTAATTAAAAGGTTTTCTACAACGTTACCGATACCACGACCGCCGTTTTGAAGATTATTCAATGCCTGCTCTGTAAGAGTTCCCATAGCATTATCAGAAATAGTTAATGTAATATGCTTTTCAGCAGACATATTCTTTACAATCTTTTTCACCTGAGAATTCAAGATTAACTTTGCAACTTCAGGTCGGATGTAATCAAAGACGACTATATTTTCTCCGATTCTATTGAGAATTTCAGGACGTCCAAGTTGTAACTTGAAATAATCCTCAATAGCTTCTCTTACTCGCACAGACATTTCCTGATATGGCATATCGCTTGTTACATTTGCTTCACGTTGCCCGTTTTCGTTCATTGTGAAAATACCAAGGTTGCTTGTAAAGATAATAATAGTTTCAGAGAAATAAACGGTATTACCTTGTCCGTCAGTCATTCGACCATCTTCAAGGATCTGCAAAAACTTGTCCAAAATTGACGGATGAGCCTTTTCAATTTCATCAAACAACAGAATGGAGAAAGGATTGTTCTTTACTGCATTGGTTAACTGACCACCTGCTTCGTATCCAACATATCCGGGAGGCGCTCCAAGCAATTTTTGGTCGCTATGACTCTGACCATATTCACTCATATCAAAGCGC
>CAZQFT010000157.1:0-2055 GCA_964592565.1 uncultured Lachnospiraceae bacterium | reverse complement strand
CCCTCCAAAGTAAATTTTTACATTCTTTTTTGTAATATCTCAAAATTCTACAACACAAGGCCTTACTCGTGTCACGAATTTTCCAAGTTAAATTTTTATATTAGTTTTAAATTTATGTTTGTATTTTTTTGCGGTTAAATTGCAACATATGAAGAATATCCAGCAGCACCAGCAGAGTTCAATGTTTCCCCACTGGTCCAAATGACATATTCCCACGCAGATGCTTTATACGCATAAATTGGATAATCATCCCAAATTCCAGAAATGAGTCCCCAAAGTCCACCAATGGTTCCACCAAGAAGTCCACCGAATCCACCACCAACTTTATTACCGATGTTAAATCCTACACCTAAATCATTTCCAACAGTTGTCCAATATCCGCCTGCATTTGCCACATCAACCCTCATTTTGACACTAATGACTATATTTTTATCACCAACGATTCCTCCATTCTTATATCCATTTCCGTTTCCAGTAATTTCACCATATGTATTGTCTAATAGTGCGGTAGCAGAACTCATTGAATCTTTGATTTTTTCTTCTACTTCGTCAATAGATCCCACCTCCCATTCAACTTCAAAAATCTTTGCGAGATTTTCTTTTAAATTATCGGTGTCTTTAATGCCATATAATATATATGATTTCGCAGCAATCGTAGTTGAGCGTTTTCCTTCTGTACCATACCATACATCCTCAGCATCAGTTCCAGCTACTCTTATTACCTCTGCTCCATTAATTATTTTTTTATTATCATCTTCGATTGTCAAACCTTCTGTTAAAGCCGGATTAAATCCGCCCGAACCTGCACCAGCAGTTGCAACTTTCCAATCGCTATTAGCTTGCATTTCTCCGACAGTTCCAACGCCACCATTTCCGCCACTCTGCATTGTGTCAAAAGCTTCTTGTGTTATATAATTATATGTCGTTGCGGCTTTTTTTTCACGCGACGCAACTGTTGTTGTCAAAGTTGTCTTTCCATTTATTATTCCGTTATTTCCTGCCCAACCCGGTGCACCCCCGCCTGTTGCAGGAGTTTTAGTACTTCTGACTGCATTGTTTCCATTTGCACCATATCCGCCAAGTCCACCAAGTCCGGCTTTTGCAATTCCGGTAAACATGTTAGAAACAACAGTTATACTTCCACCAACTTCACCATTTGCACCTGTTCTTTTTGAAGCTGTTGTGCCCACTGTGCCATTCTTGCCTTTTTGTCCATCGGCAACGATAATAACATTTTTACTTAAATAATTGTCACGATTGAGTTCAGCAGCATCGCCCTCTGCCGCTTCTGTATTATTTAATACATCAGTGAATGAGACATTTGCTTCACTTGAAACAACAACACTGCTTGAAACTTTGCGAGTATCTGAACTAGATATTTCAAATAACACAATAATTCCTTCATCTTGAGCATCCGCATCGTACAGGGTTGCATTTCTCATATTTCCATAATATGAAATGTTTTCCATAGTTCCTTCATTTACAGAAAGGGTCGACAAAACTGAAGTTTCAACACCTTCCGCCAACACTTCAACGTCTGAAGGTTTCTTATTCTTCAATGAAATTGAATTTATAATGTCAAGGTTTTGAATAGATCCCGTGTTTTTACTAAACAGTGAAGACGCTCCATTAAATTTAATGATTTTATTATTTCCATACAATGACATATAATTTGTTCCAATTGATTGCTCTTGGTTCAAGTTTATGTCTTCAGCAAGGAACGCACAATTATATGTTTCCTCTTGATTACCACTTGTCCAATTTGTATCTCCTGTTGACTCAGTGATGTATGTATTGTAGTAATATTCATATTTATAAATACCATAACGTTTTTCTTCAATTGAAGAACCATTAGATACCTGTTCAGAAACATCAGTGCCATTCTCTTGCACCAGTCTATAACCTATTGAATCAACATCACAATTCTGACCTTTGGTTTCTTCAGTCAAGTTTACAACATCCTTAACATCTTCATTGTAATAAAGTTTAACTGTTGCTTCTTTATCAGCATTTACCTCCCAAACATTTCGAGTCGCTTCAACTTTAATTTGCTCA
>CAZQFT010000156.1:0-2065 GCA_964592565.1 uncultured Lachnospiraceae bacterium | reverse complement strand
TTGTTAAAAAATAGGAGTTTCTAATTGGTGGAAATTGCAGTTTGATGTCACTTTTAAATCCTTATGCATAGAATTTAAGAGAGGTTGTATTATGTGTGGAATTTGTGCTGGGATAGGTGATGAAAATCAAATCAAAAAAGTGTATGACGGACTTAAGAAGTTGGAATATAGAGGCTATGATTCTAGTGGAATTGCTTATATGTGCAATGACAAGATTTGTTCGATAAAGAGCGTAGGACAAATAAAAATGCTTGAAAGCAAACTTGATTCTGTAAAGTCAAATATTGTAATTGGACACACTCGTTGGGCGACCCATGGAAAAGTTTGTGAAGAAAATTGTCATCCTCATTTTTCGTCTGATGAAAACTTTGCAATTGTCCATAATGGAATTATTGAAAACTACAAAAATATTAAGCAGAGTTTGAATGTTGATATGGTTTCTGAAACGGATACGGAAGTTTTTGTAAATTTGATTGCTGCTGAAAGTGGGGATCAGTTACACAAAATGATTACAGCCTCAAAACTTGTTGAAGGCAGTTTTGCTTTTGCATTGCTGTCGAAAAATGCTCAAAAAATTTACTTAGGGAAAAGAGGCAGTCCACTCTATGTTGCAATAAACAATAAGGCGGCAATGGCTGCCAGTGACATGTCTGTTTTTGTAGATGATTTTGAAAAATGCTATGTTTTGGAAGATGACGAATTTGCAGAGGTTGATGCAAAAAATATAAAATTTTACGATAAAAATGGCAAAAAAATCAAAAAAAATGCAATATTTATTAAAAAATATGATTTTTTTGAAGAAAAAAATATTAATGAAAAATATTTTATGCTCAAGGAAATAAAGGAACAGCCATTTATTTTAAGAAAAACATTTTTTAAATATTTTTCAGAGGAATTATTATCTGAAAAAATAATTGAAAAATTAAAAGAATTTAAACATTTCCATTTTATTGCTTGCGGAACTGCCTATCACAGTGCGTTGTTGGGTGCAAAATATTTTCAAGATTTTTGTGGCAAGCAAACGCAGGTTTCGGTTGCAAGTGAATTTAGATATTGCAAAAACATTTTATCAAAGAACACTCTCTATGTATTTGTAAGTCAGAGTGGTGAAACTGCTGACACAATTGCTTCCGCAAAACTTGTCAAAGATGCAGGAATGTCAGTTATGTGTGTGACAAATGTTCCTTACTGCACACTCAACAATTTGGCTGATTTTGCGTTGCCTACTTTTGCGGGCAAAGAAGTTGCCGTTGCATCAACAAAGGCTTATATTGCCCAAGTTTTTACTATGCTTCTTCTCGCTGCAAGATTGTCAAATTATGATATCCAAGATTTGCTTAGGTGCTTTGCTATGAAGTTGACTGTGGAAGATTTTGACCATAAACTTCTTGAGGAGATTGCAAAATTTGATAAGATATATTTTATTGGTAGACAACAGGATTATGTAACAAGTTTGGAAGCAGCACTTAAACTGAAAGAGATTGCTTATGTAAATTGTCTTGGCATTGCTGCTGGAGAACTTAAGCATGGCACTCTTGCGCTTATAGATGAAAAAACTTTGGTAGTTGCAATCTCAACACAGAAAAATCTTAAAGAGAAGGTTGAAAGCAACATCGCAGAGGTTAAAGCGAGAGGAGGCAAAGTGCTTTTAGTGTCAAACTTTGAACACTCAGTTGAAGTAGACTTTAAAATTGACCTGCCAGATTTTGAAGAGTCTTTTATGCCAATTGCTTCCATAATTCCGCTTCAATTGCTTGCTTTTGAATATTCCAAATCACTCGGACTCAATCCAGATAAACCACGCAACTTGGCAAAATCAGTGACGGTTGAATAAAGAAGTCATAAGATTGAGGGGTGCCTTATCGGAGAAATATTCCAGCAGTCGGTTTATAAACAAAATTCAGAAGTTTATTTAGAAATAACACAACAAAGCGACACCAATTGAATGCATTTTTGATTGGCGCGCAACAAAAAAGCATCAGATGATGCTTTTTTATATTTCTGGTATAAACTTTTCAAATATTACATTGTCGCAATATTTGACGGTTTTAAGATATTCCTCTTT
>CAZQFT010000155.1:0-2081 GCA_964592565.1 uncultured Lachnospiraceae bacterium | reverse complement strand
TGGTTGATGCGATTGCGGCAGGGAATAGTATTGTTCTTAAGCCAAGTGCGACATCTTCAAATGTTCAAGCGGTTTTAGAAAAACTTATTAAGAAAACATTTAAACCCGAAGAAGTTTGCATTGTCATGGGCGGCAGAGAGGAATGTGATTTCTTGCTCGACCAAGATTATGATTACATTTTTTTTACAGGAAGTACGCGTGTTGGGAAAACTGTTATGCAAAAGGCCGCGGAGAAATTTATTCCTGTTACGCTTGAAATGGGTGGAAAAAGCCCTTGTATTGTGGATGAAACGGCGAATATTGAACTTGCTGCCAGAAGAATTGTTTTTGGGAAATTTATGAATTGTGGGCAGACTTGCGTTGCACCTGACTATGTTTTATGTCACAGCAGTATAAAAGACAAGTTGGTTGAAGAACTTAAGAAGCAAATCGTTGTGCAATATGGAGTTGACGCTGTTAGAAATGAAAACTATCCAAGATTAATTAATCAAAGACAGTTTGATTCGGTGAAGTCTTTAATTACTGAGGATAATGTGATTTTTGGCGGAAAAAGCAGTGAGCAGTTGCTTAAGATTGAACCGACTTTGGTTAGTTCAACTTTTGAAGACGCACCTATGCAGAATGAAATTTTTGGGCCAGTACTTCCAATTGTTGAATTTAAGAATTTGGATGAGGCAATTGAAAGGGTAAATTCTCGTGAAAAGCCTTTGGCGTTTTATGTTTATTCTTCATCAAAACAAAACCAAAACAAATTGATTTCGTCTTGCGATTTCGGAGGCGGATGTATTAACGACTGCATAATTCATCTTGCAACTCCAAAACTTGGTTTTGGTGGAATTAAACACAGTGGTGTTGGTGGTGCTTATCATGGCAAAACTGGATTTGACACATTTTCGCACTATAAAAGCATTGTGGACAAGAAAACTTGGCTTGATTTGCCAATGAGATATCAACCATTCAGCAAAATGAAATATTGGTTGATTAGAAAATTTTTGAAATAGGAGAACTTATGAAAAAAGCATTTAGTTTGGTCAACTTGTTCTTAATTTTGGCTGTAATTGTTGGAGATGTGTTCTATACAATCTCAAGTGAGTTTTGGATTAAGATTGTTACAAGTATTGGCTTTGTTTTGATTGGGGTTGTCAATTTGATTTATGTTTTGAAAAATAATTCTACGGACAAAAAGTTTGCAATTATTATGTTGGTCGGATTGTTTTTTGCGATGCTTGGAGATATTGTTCTTGAAATTGAATTTATCGTAGGTGCGGCGTTGTTTGCGGTTGGACATGTGTTTTATTTTATTGCCTATTGTTTCTTAGAAAAATTTAGATGGATTGATTTGCTTGTGGGAGCGATTATTTTTGTTCCTTCGGTTCTTTTTATTACTCTTGCTCCAATATTTGATTTTGGTGGAGTGCTAATGGAAGTTGTTTGTATTGTATATGCAATCATTATTTCTTGTATGCTTGGCAAATCGATTTCAAATTTTATCAAAAAGAGAAATGTTCTTTATCTTATTTTGATGATAGGGAGTTTCTTGTTTTTCTTCTCAGATTTGATGCTGTTGCTTAGATTGTTTGCGGGGTTGTCTGAGATTGTAAGAGTTTTGTGTATGGCAACATATTATCCTGCAGAATGTTTACTTGGATATTCGTTTTTGTGGACAAGAAACTGCCAAAGTGAAAAAGCCGAGAAGCAAAATAAAATTTTTTATAACAGATGAGAATTTAATCGCTCTCTTTTTATAACAAAAATTTAGTTTAATGATTTTGAATTTATATTTTTAAACTTTTAAATTTAAAAAAGTAAATTATTGGTGTGTAATTTTAGTGTTTTATGTTGACTTTTTTGAAATTTTATACTAAGATGTAACTAAGTGAGGTTACATATGAGCAATTTTCATAAAAATTTAAAAGTATTGGCTGATAAATACACTCAAAAATACATTGCACAGTGCACTGGTTTTTCTCAATCAAGCATCAACAACTATATTACCAAATTCAGTGAGCCGTCTATTCAATTTCTTATCGCACTTAAAAATGCGTTTGGAATTTGTATAGACGACTTTTTGTTTTCTGATA
>CAZQFT010000154.1:0-2103 GCA_964592565.1 uncultured Lachnospiraceae bacterium | reverse complement strand
ATTTATGGAAGATGAGAGCAAAAAAGCTTTTTCGGTTGTTTACAACGAGGTTAGAAACAAACTTGCAAACGCAGGAATAAATGATAAAAGCGATGCCGATTGGTTGATTGCAACAGTGCTTGGCAAGAATAGGGCAGAGATTAAACTTGTTCCGTTTGTGACCGACAAGCAATATCAAGACATCATGAAGGCGACTGAAAGACGCGCAAAGGGCGAAAGTTTGGATAATATTTTTGGTTGGACGGAGTTCTTTGGATTGCGTTTTGATGTAAATAAGAAAGTTCTCACTCCAAGAATGGAAACAGAACTTTTGGTCGAACAGGTTTTAAAGATCGTTAAAAACTATAAAAATCCGACCATTTTGGATTTGGGAACTGGGTCTGGTGCGATTGCAATTTCGCTTGCAAAAAATTGTGATGCAGAAATCACAGCGATTGATGTAAGCAAAATGGCATTGGCGACGGCGGAGAATAATGCGAAAAAAAATGATGCCAAGATTGAATTTTTACATTCAAATTTGTTCGAGGGCTTGAAAAGAAAGAGAAAGTTTGATATAATAGTGTCAAATCCACCATATATTCCAACCGCAGAGATTGCAAAACTTGACAAAAATGTCAGAATGTGCGACCCACAACTTGCACTTGATGGCGGCGAAGATGGACTCGGGTTTTATCGAGAGATTACAAAAGGCGCGACCGCAAGATTGACAAGCGGAGGCATGCTTTTCTATGAAATTGGCAAAGGTCAGGCTGCTGCAGTAAGGAAGATTATGCGTGAAAATGGTTTTGAAGAGATTAAGACCATAAAAGACTATAATAAAATTGAAAGGATTGTTTGTGGAAAATTTAGGTAGAGATTTATTAGCGAAAACAGAAAAGTCAAAGGTCAGATTCGATGAACTGACTGACCTTATCATTCGTCCTGAAATTATTGCGGACAACAGAGAATGGAAAAAACTTGTAAAAGAAAGAAATTCTTTGGAAGAACTTGCAAATGCACATGACGAACTTAATAATTTGGTTGAAAATTTTGAGAGTTGCGAAAAAGACTTAAAAAGTGAAACTGACGCTGAGATGAAAGCACTTTTTGAAAGTGAAATTGAAGAATTGAAAGAAAAGATTGAGCAAAAAGAAGAAGAAATCAAGATTTTGCTTTTGCCAAAAGATGAAATGGATGACAGCAACGCGATTGTTGAAATTCGTGCGGCTGCAGGTGGGGAAGAATCCGCACTTTTTGGACTTGAACTTTGCAGAATGTATAGCCATTACGCAGAAAAGAAGCGTTGGAAGGTTGAATATATTGATATGAACGAGACCGAACTTGGTGGAATCAAAGAAGCGACAATCATGATTAAGGGTAAGGGAGCGTTCTCTCGTATGAAATATGAGTGTGGCGTTCACAGAGTTCAACGCGTGCCTGAAACTGAAAGCCAAGGCAGAATTCATACATCAACAACAACAGTTGCGGTTTTGCCAGAAGTTGAAGATGTTGATTTTGAAATTTTGGATAAAGATTTAAGAATTGATGTGTTTCATTCAGGCGGAGCAGGCGGACAAAATGTAAACAAAGTTGAAACAGCGATAAGAATTACATATTTGCCACTCAACATTGTTGTTACTTGTCAAGATGAGCGTTCTCAACTTAAGAACAGAGAAAAAGCGATGAATGTCTTAAGAGCAAAACTTTATGATTATTATCTTGAGCAAAGAAACAGCGAATATGAACAAAACAGAAAAAATCAAGTTGGTCGCGGAAACAGAAACGAGCGTATCCGCACTTACAACTATCCTCAAGGCAGAGTGACAGACCATCGCACAAACTTGTCGTCATATGATTTGCCGGGAGTGCTTAATGGCGACATCGACCAATTCATTGACGCAATGATAATCAAAGAACGCACGGAAATGTTGGAAAATCTACGCTGATTGCTCATTTTCGGTTAACTCCGAAAAGTTTCGCTTTAACGCTTGATTTTCCAATATCGCGACAAACGAAAATCGCTCTTCGTTAGCGATTTTTCGCGACCCTATTGCTAAGAATGAGATTCTAAGAGCGATAAGGAGTTGCAGTTGGACAAAAATTAAAAAAAAGGCGAAGAGATTT
>CAZQFT010000153.1:1708-2185 GCA_964592565.1 uncultured Lachnospiraceae bacterium | reverse complement strand
AAAGACGCAATTGACACTTTAAAAGACAATGGACTTTGGATTTACGCCTGCGAACTTGGTGGCGAAGAAATTTACAAACAAAACCTTACTGGACCAATCGGGCTTGTAATTGGTTCTGAAGGAAACGGAATCAAACAATCTCTGCGTACATACTGCGACGGCGTTGTAACGCTCCCAATGAAAGGCTCTGTAAATTCACTTAACGCAAGCGTAAGTGCAGGAATTGCAATCTATGAAATTTTAAGACAACGCGAACTTAATAAGTAAATTATATAAACAAACCATTCTACTACATTGCGAAAAACAATTTTCGGCAATACTAAAACATTTAAATTGCACTATAAAGGACAAAAATGCTTACTGACGAAGAATTAATCGAAAAAGTTAAACTTGGCGATGAAACGGCTGAAAATCAAATCTTTGAAAGATATAAAGATTTGGTGACAAAAATCAGCCGTGGCTATTTTATTGTCGGTG
>CAZQFT010000153.1:0-1698 GCA_964592565.1 uncultured Lachnospiraceae bacterium | reverse complement strand
ATTCAAGAGGGAATGATTGGTCTTTACAAAGCAGTAAAAGGCTATAACACACAAAAAGAGGCGTCTTTTAAAACCTTTGCAGTTCTTTGCATCAAGCATCAAATCCAATCTGCAATTAAAAAAGCACTTGCGGAAAAGAACAAACCCCTCTCTTCGGCTGTTTCTCTTCAAAGTTTTGATAAAACAAGCGAAAATATGGACTATCTTCCTCTTGAACTTGTACTTGAAATCACACCAGCGGAACGCGCAATTGACAAAGAGAACTTCTTTGCGCTTAAACAAAGCATAAAAAATTGCCTTTCAACGCTTGAAATAAAAATACTAAATCAATATTTACAGGGCTATTCATACAAAGAAATCGCCACTCACCTCAACATTTCACAAAAAAGCATTGACAATGCCCTCACCCGCATTAAGTCAAAACTGAAATCGCATTTGAATTAATATTATCCAAACAAAAAAGAACTTGCAAGCCAAGTTCTTTTTATTTTGAACATGCAGAAATTTTATTCGCTTCCACTGTAGGAGAACAAACCGCTTCCTTCTGTCATAACAATTGAAAATCTTATACCCTTTTGAGAGTTATAATATGAATTTTTCATAACTCCACCACTTTTTGTTACATATGTCCCGCAACCAAGTTGTTGTCCAAAATCGCGAGTCCAATATTCCACAAACTCGTTTTGGTTTTTCCCCGCAAGCACACAAACAAGTGCACTTGCATAACTGCTTAATTCACTTTGATAAGAAGTTCCACGATATGTTCCAGAAATTTCATCTAAACTTGCGACACTTGATATCCAAGAGGAATCAACTGTTGTTTCCTCAACCTTAGCATTACCAGCAGATGCTAACGCAAATTTATCAACGATTATACTTGTGTTTGAGTTTGCATAATCAAACCCAAAGTCAAATCCACCAGCCATAGTTCCTAAAGAAAGTCTTTGCATAAGTGTTAATTCATTTGCACTACTGCCAATTCCAAGTGGATTAATTACATTGTCATTAAGTGCATCCCACCACAAAACATCACTTGCAACTGTAAAATTTTCTTTCCCACGAGCATAAGATGTCCAATAAGTAGAAACATCAGTGTTTGAAACATTGTAATCACTTACTCTCCAGCGAATTGGGTCAAACCTGAACCAATACATAACGCCTGCCTCAAAAGTATATTCTTTATAAGTCAAAGTACTTGAAGTTGGATCTTGAAGTGTAACGGTGCGTGTTGTTGGCATTTCGAATCCCAAGAACTTTTCTCCGTCATATTCCGAGAAAGCCGAATTATGGTCTGCATCATAAACATAAGAATAAATGTAGAAAGCATTTCCAGACACACTGTTGTATGTCGCATAATCTCCTGAAGAATAAATGTTTGTAAGTTGGGTGTTAAATGCAGAATCATAAGTTACAACTGCTGTTTGAGGCATTTCACCATCTTCAAAATAGAAATATCCAAATTGGTCATCATATTTCAACAAGTTGTCACTTACTTTTTTGAAATAAATCGTTCTGGTAATTGCCGTCGTTCCAACATCAATTGTTTTACTTGAGATTCCATAGTTTGTATATGTGTTCACACCCATACAAACATAGCCATTTGCTTGAATATTTGCCAGCCTTACAGTTTGGTTTGACCTAATCGAAATTGTCTTGTTTGCAGTTATTTGCACAGTCACAAGTTCATTACTTGTATCA
>CAZQFT010000152.1:0-2205 GCA_964592565.1 uncultured Lachnospiraceae bacterium | reverse complement strand
TCATACCCCAATTGCTTAAGTGCTGTTTGTGCATTTTGAGTAATATTTTCGCCGGTTGCATAAATTCCTGCAGAGGAAAACTTCAAATCTTTAAGTTTTTTGTTTTTTGCAAGCTTTTTTGCAATACGCTCTGCCATAATCGAACGACAGGTGTTGCCCGTGCAAACAAAGCAAATCTCAATCATATGTTATCGCCTTTCAAGGATTTTTGTCTTAACAACATAATTGTATACTAATTTGAAAAAAAAACAAAACAAATTTGATTTGTTTTGCAAAAAATTTTTAATTTTCAAATTAAACACAAGAATTGCTCTTGTTTTCAATACTATGAAATCGAATAAGATTATTTAATAACAACCTTTTTGGGCTTGTAAAGTTTATCAAGATTATATTTTTCTCTTACTTTTGGCAAGAAGATGTGAAGAGTAAGTCCAACAAAGTCAAACACAATCCATTCGCCCTTTGAATAACCTTCAATTTTGTCTGTGTAGTCATATTTTTCAGCAATAATATCGGCGATTTTCTTGCTGTCAAGTGTCTTGTTTGAGGTTGACAAAACAACAAACTTCTCTTCCTCTTCTGAAGAAAGGTCATAAACTGCAATATTCTTTATTTTGTTGTCTTGTAACAACTTAACAAGTTCTTTTACATCTTTCATGTTAAAATTTTAACAATAAAAAACTTATTTGTCAACTAAAATTTGCTTTGATTTTGATTAAAATGAACAATTTGGTCAAAAATTGGCTCATGAGAAGAGTACAATTGATTTTTCAAGAAGTTTTAAAGTTTATCTTTGTGTTTCTGCTGAGTTTTATTTGGCTGAGATACGCCCTCAGAAAACTTTGGCTGGCATTTTTGTTGTCGGCACTTATATCAAGTTTCATAATTTTGATAATTTACTTTATCAATCGAAAGAAAAAACATAAATATGGACTTAAAATGAAAGAAAAAGAAGAGGCGGAAGATATGTTTTTTTCTTTGGCGTGCAGTTCTAATCCAATAGACTTTTTTGCGAAGTTGGCATCCAAAAGGCATAAAAACATTTCAAAACACAAATCCTACATCGTCATAAATTACGAGGAATTAGGCGTTAAAACTGTTTTATTTGCAGATTTAAGTCTTGATGATTTGACAAAATCAAGACTTATGGAAATTTACTCAAAGATTAAAAAAGAGAACGCAACAAAAATAGTTGTTTGTTGCATGAAAATAACTGACAATCAATTGGACAATTTTTGTAAAAATTTTAAAGAAAAATTTATACTTTTAGATGAATATTCGACATATCAAAGGCTTTACAAATTCTATGACTGTTTTCCGGAAAAAACCCATAAATACAATAGAGGTGCAAAAATGGGATTTAAAGACTTTATTGCATACTCATTTAACAAAAAAAGAACAAAAGGGTATTTGTTCTCTGCGTTAATTTTAATTTTGAGCGGGCTTTTTGTTCGTACAACAATATATTATTGCATTATTGCCTCTCTCTTGATTGTTTTTGCATTTATTTCTCAGTTTAATCCATATTACAACCAAAAATCGGAAACGGAAGTGTTGTAATCAGTTCGTACACCAAATTTTAAGGAATTTGTGGATGGAACAACACAAAATATCAATAGAAATTTTAAAATGGAAGTAGAAAAGCGCGAAAATGTCAATCATTCCCAAATTATGGCAACTGGATGTGTTTAAAATCCTTGCGTGTTGATTTTTTATAGAGAATGAAGATGTTTCCAATAACTTGCACAACATCTGCACCAATTTTTTCTGCAATTTCATTTGCAAGACTTTTTATATCTTCATCACAATTTTTAAGCATCTTAATTTTTACAAGTTCACGCGCTTCAAGAAGAAGATTTATACTTGTTAAGACATTCTCACTCGCACCATCTTTCCCAATTTGCATAACTGGGTCAAGTGCATTTCCAAGTCCTCTTAAATGTGCTCTTTGTTTTGTAGTTATCATAAATTTTTCCTTTTAATAAATCAATATATTGTGTAGTATGCATATATTTTTCTTGCATACTACACCAAATAGGTGGTTTTGTATTATTTATTCAACATACTCAAATGTAATATCTTTGATAATAACAGTATCGCCCTCTTTCAGACCTTTTGCCTTAAGCATATCAATAACGCCCATTTCTTTAAGACGAGTTTGGAAGTAAGCAAAGGAAATTTCATCTGAAATAATTACGCCACGTG
>CAZQFT010000151.1:0-2255 GCA_964592565.1 uncultured Lachnospiraceae bacterium | reverse complement strand
GCCAAATCACGAGCAATACTTCTTATGTATGTTCCGCTTGAACATGAAATTTCAAACTTAAAAATGTTTTTATCAAGTTGTCCTAAAAGTTTAAAATCAAAGATTTCTATTTCTTTCGGTTTCAACTCAATTGTTTCGCCTTTTCGTGCCGCTTTATATGCAACTTGCCCACCAACCTTCTTTGCGGAATACATTGGTGGCATTTGCAACTGCTTGCCAATCATTTGTTTTATTGCAACTTCAACATCTTCTTTTTTAATGTCGCACCCTTGCTCTTTTAAAATCTTGCCAGAAGTGTCAAGCGTGTCAGTTTCAATTCCAAATATAAAAATCGTTTCATAAGTTTTGTCTTTGTTTAAAAAATAATCAAAAAGCCTTGTTGCTTTATTCACAGTCACTGGAAGTAATCCAGCGCCTTCCAAATCAAGAGTTCCCAAATGTCCACACTTTTGCGCCCCCAAAACTCTTTTGACGATATTTACGACAGCATTTGAAGAAATTCCAGTCGGCTTATTAACCAAAACTATTCCATTTTCAAGCATTAAAAATCTCCTTCGCCCAGTCTTTTACCATATTGTCTATCTTTTTCTTTGAAGTGTTTGAAAGTTGAAATCCGGCAGCATTTGGATGACCACCGCCGCCCATTTTGGCAGAAAAGTCAATCAATGACAAATTTCCAACCGAACGCATACTTACCTTATACTCACCTTTACAGTTATCTCTCTCATAACACAAAAAGGACAATTCTACACCCTTAATTGTAACAATTTGGTCAGCGAAGAACTTTACATCCTCTATGTCCATTTTGAAGTTTTTTCTATCTTTTTCCGAAACAATCAAATAACCAACTCTGTCATTATCAAAAAATTTGATATTATCAAGGAAAAATTTGTTCATTCTTAAATTGTTTTTCGTCTTATAACGATACATAAAATCATAGACATGCTGAACATCCGCACCACAATCAAGCAAATATGCCGCATCTTCAAAAACTTGTTTGTTTAAATTATTATGTAAAAATCTGTCAGTATCGCCCATTATGCCTGAATAAAGATATGTAGCAGCCTCTTTTGTTGGCACCAAACCTTCTTCTTTAAAAAGTCCAATTATAAGTTGGGAAGAAGCCGCAATATTTTCAATTTTGAAATTTTTAAATGAAAACTGCTCATTTTCTGCAACAATATGATGGTCAATAATGAGAAATTTCTTATCTTGTGCTTCAGCGAAGAAAAGTTGCTCGTAAAAAATCTTATCAATTCTTGAAATTGAATGAATATCAACAAAGACGATTAAATCATAATTATCTGCCTTAAAATCTTCCCTTCCTTCATCAAGTGGAAAGATGTGATTCAGATATCTGTCAGCCTCTTTTTTTATAAAAACATCTGCATTTACGCCGATTTTACTACAAAAATCACGCAATCCAAACATCGCCCCACAAGAATCTGGGTCTGGGTCACGATGAGCAAAAATCGCAATATTTTTTGCTTTTTTAAGCGTTGAAATAATTTGTTTATTCGTCACTTTCTGACTCCTCCACAGCAGGAATGTTAAGTGTCCTTAAAATTTCTTCAACACGAATAGCCGACAAAGCACTCTTATCAACAACGAAATTGATTTTTGGCACTTGTGGCATATCAATCATCTTCGCAAGTTCACGCTTAATGTATCCCTCACTCTTTTGAAGAACTTTTGTAACATTTGAAATGTCATCCAAATCAAGCACACTTACCTTTGCTTTGCAATATTTAAAGTCTGGCGTAACACTGACCTCTGTGATGCTTACAACTTTGTTAAGCCTTGGGTCATTCATCTTAAATTTGATGATATCCATCAAACATTTCTGAACTTCACTGTTAGCCCTTTCCATACGATTTGACATAAATAAACCTCCAATATACTTATTATACACATTTAAAGTGTTTTTTCCAAAAAAATAAAAGAGATTGCATTAATCTCTTTTAATTTCTTGTTTCAAATAACATTCCAAAATATCGCCTTCTTGGAAATCAATATTATCTTTAAGTTTAATACCACATTCAAAACCTTTGGCAACTTCTGATTTTTCATCCTTAACAATCTTAAGAGAATCAACTTCACTTTCGCCAATAAGTTCTTTTCCGCGCTTAATCTTAGCAATTCCATGTCTTTGAATTTTACCATCAAGCACATAACTTCCAGCAACTTTTCCAGCAGAAGAAAGTTTAAACACAACACGAATTTCTGCAGAGCCAATGTATTTTTCTTCATATTTG
>CAZQFT010000150.1:0-2277 GCA_964592565.1 uncultured Lachnospiraceae bacterium | reverse complement strand
ATATCATCTTCAGCAATAACTGCATCATCGCTCAAAAGCATATAAACAATATCTTTTGATTTAGTAATTCTTATAAATCCAACATTGTCAGTAAGACTTTCAATTTCATAGTTTTCATTTGTTGTGGTCGCAGAAATTACAAAATAATCCCCAATTTCATGATAGAAACCATTTTCGTTTGGACTTCTTGTTAAACTGAGTTCTACGACTTCGCCCAACGCAGAGGTGTAAGCATAGCTTACATTTGAAAAGTATGCCTGCTCATCATCTGCACTAATTTTCAATCCGCCCGCTTCGTCAAACACAAGGTCAAGCTTGTATGCCACAATTTCAAATGAGTTGGCTGTATCCATTTCCAAAATGTAATAGTTTGAATCTTGCGTTGCAATCGAAACTTCATAAGTTCCTACACCCAAATATCCAACTACACTTGCTGTTGCAGTGCTTGTTAAATTGAATGTCGCAGTATAAAGAGTTTTGCCAACAATCTTTCCATTTGATGCTGTCACTGTGACTTCTGGGCTTGAGGTTGTTCTAAGTTCGCCATAAGTATAACTTGTCTTTGACAAAGCAACAGTTGCATACGCCTTTGTAAGGTTTGCAGTTGCAATCGTGCTTGTCAAAGTATAGTTCGTTTTGTCATCGCCTTGAAGATAAAGATTGACTTCCTGATTATCTTTCACAATTTGTGTTTCAAAAATAATACTTACTGAGAGGTCGTCTCCTTCTACTTTTCCGGCAGCAACAGAAACATCAATTATTTTTGATCTAGTGCCGTCATAATCTTTGTCAAGACTCCCAAGCAAACTTACATCAATTTGCTTTGGAACAATTTCAAAATAATAAGCATCGTCAAACAAAATATTTGCATAGGTCGCTGTTGAGTCAATTGCTGACAAAGTCAGTTTTGATTTTCCAACATTCTGATTCATTACATCTGCCGTTGCAATTGTAAATTCTGTAAATGTCAGACCACTGACATCACTTTCATCCGCTCCGTCAAGTTCATAGAATCTCAAAGCACTTGTTGCAGGAGTTGCAAGACCAATACTTTCAATTGTCAACGCACTTCCATTGCTTGACAGCGTAAAGATTTGTCCATTGTAAGCCTGCATCAAAACGCTTGTGTCAACAATTTGAACATAGAGCACTGTCGAAATTTCAACAACTGCAAACGCATTTTCGTAACTTCCCAAAGTTACAATAATATTTCCGTCAAAAACTGTCGCGGTCGTTTCTCCACCTTCAAATGTAAGAGAATAATATCCACCATTTGGTCTGTTTTGTGCATCCAAAGTTACACTTTGAGGATAGAAATTGAGAGTGAATTCATCGCCAGTCGCAACTGTCATTGTCTCCTCATAGTACTCTTGCAATATATCAGTATTTAAAATGGTTATAAACCCTGCACTTAATGTTTTTACAACTTTAAGAGGAGCAATTTCAAATGTCGGATTTGTCATTGTAATTTCAAAATCGTTGAAATCATATTCAACCAGCAAAGTATGAGTTCCCACCGAAACAAAGCCCGTGTCTGTTTGGTCTGCTGAAGCAATTGAATATGAAAGTGAATAATATCCATTTTCAAGAAAATATTCCACATTCTCTCCGTTTGCCGTAAGGTCAAATGGATTACTTCTGTCCAAAACCCTTTCCAAATTGCTTGCATCAATATCACCATAAGCAAACTCTTGTGTGCTGGTGTTGAATGTAAGTTGAGCCACAAGTTTTTCAATTGAACCATAAACCAAAATGTTTTCCAAAAGATAATTGTTTAAGTTTTCTGTTGAGCCAGTTGTCTTATACAAACTGAGAGTTACTGCGATGTCATCTGCAACATGCACACTTGCATATGTTGCAACAACATATACACCAGAATAAGCCTCAACATCTTCAATTTCGTTGCCATTAAGGTCTAAGTTTTGCAAATTGTTTCCGTCAAAAGTTTTAGAAATTGCTTTTGCTGTGAAATCGATTGAAATTTTGTTGATTGTAAAATTGAAATTCTTGTCAAACTCAATTGCTGTGTAATATTTTTCCATTTCGACGGAATTTCCTACAGCATAAGTGTAAAGCATTGAATCAAAAATTGTCGTAAAGTATGTTTGGTTAAAGAATTGAAATTGTAAACTTTCAATAATTGGACTTATATAAGTCAAACATTCTCCGGCAACATCCTTATTGTTTTGTTTGTCAAAGAGTTTGAGTGTCAGAGTTTTATAAACCTCTGTTCCATTCATAATTTGCAAGGTTTGTCCACTTACTAACAAAGAATAG
>CAZQFT010000149.1:0-2304 GCA_964592565.1 uncultured Lachnospiraceae bacterium | reverse complement strand
AAATGGATGTAAATTTTGTCATATTACAGGTGCTTTTTCACAAGATTTCCCAATTGAAGATATTTATGAAACAATTGATTGCTATTTATCATCAGTAGATTTCAGACATTTCCTTATAGGTGGACCTTCAAATACATATGAAAAAGAAATCTATTATGTAAAAAATATCATTCAATATATACGCAAAAAATCTTCAAAACCCATTTATTTAATGTCTGTCCCACCTCAAAATATTGATATGCTTAAAATATATAATGAGTTAGGCTTAACAGAAGTTGCATTCAATATTGAGATATTTGACAGAAATGTTGCAGAAAACTATATGCCCCGAAAAGGGAAAATACCTATTGAACAGTATTTAAGAGCTTTAAAAATAAGTTCAGAACTTTTTGGAAGTGAAAATACACGAAGCATGTTGATAATAGGCCTTGACTCGACACAATCATTTTTAAATGGAATTGAACAGTTGTGTAAAATCAAAGTTACTCCTATGATATCTCCTTTTAGACCGATGGATAACACAGAATTGGCAGATTTAGTTCCTCCAACTATTGAATATGTTTTAAAAATATATGTTGAATCTAAAAAGATTTGCGAAAAATATGGTGTTGAATTAGGACCTAAATGTGACTTTTGCAAAAATAACACATTAACTTAATAATTAATTATTTAAGTGTGATTTTCGTTGTATATTAAATTAGTTGTATATTCATTTAATGTACTTATATCTACATTTAATGAGTTGTAATACACATTATCAATATGTACACCATTATTTTTCAATTCTTCACAATTCTGTAAAATAGTCTCAGCGTTATTAATGAGATTGTCAAAACACTGTGTATTGTCTGATTTGTGGTTCTTATCTATCGTTTCTCTTAATTGAGCAATTTCTAGTTTCGTTTTTTCATTTTGTAATTCTTTTGCTTCTCGATCAAGTTTATTTGATTTTATATTATTCTTTATGGAAGCAAATTTAGAAATCACCTCAGGCAGTTGAGCGATGCCTTTAATCCCCGAAATAAATAATGTCGTGAATGCTGTTATTAATGCTACTATGACAGTGGTATCTAAAGAACTTATATTTGCAATAAATTCTGCGTTACTATTGTATGAAAAACATAGACTATAATTTGATTCAATACCAACAACATTGATTATATTATCAATTGTTTTATTTAAAAGAGATAATGTGCTATAGTCGTTATTTCTGATATTTGTTTTAAAAGAAATGATAATAGAACCGTTATTAGAGCCGAGAATAGTATTCTTGAATTCTATAAAATGTTCTGATAAAGAGGAATAAAATGCATAATTCGTTAATAATTTAATATTCAACTCTTTAGACATTATTTCAACAAACTGCTTCTTTTGTTTACTATTAAACAAATTACAAGAACTCACCAAAATGCAATAATTCTTTAATTGTCTATAGTTGTTTATCGAAATAGCATTAATAATTCCCATTTTTATGCTTTCATATGCCTGATCTACATCCCTTTCTGCTATATAAATATTTGATAAAGGAAAATAATTTTTAGTTTTTTCATAATAAATTTTAAAATGTGGAAGTAAAGAAATGTATTCTTCTTTTGTCAATTGTCCTTTTTTAGCAGACTTAATATAAACATTATCAGAAGTATTTGTTAAATAACTTATTCCGTTTATTATAAATGGTATAGTTGGAAAAGGTAAAGCTGTATTGTGTATATGGATTTTATTAAACTGACTATATTCTAAATTAAGATTTTTAAAAGTAACATGATCTAAAGTTGTATCATTGAAGATAGTACCATCAAATGAAGTATTATCAAAGCTACATCCTTCAAATGTTGAATTGTAAAAAGTTGTGTCAGAAAACTTACAGTCATCAAATGAAATACCATCCATTGTTGTACCACATATCAAGCTTTTAGCAAAACTTGTATATTTGTACGGAGAAGTGTTTTTAAATGTGCAACCAAATATATAACATGATTCAAAATTAGAATTAGAAAAGATACAATCGTTAAAATGTGCTCCATTAAAAATAGAATCAGCAAATCCAGTACCCTTAAAATTGCAATTATAAAAATTGCTTTCCAAATAATATGAGCGCCTTTGATTTTGATTTTCGAAATCAATATTTATATTTGGATTTTGGCTAATGTTATATGCGTTTCTATAATAAAAATTCTTATTAACTACATGTTCGGTTATACATTCTAACGACTTGTGCAATAGTTTATCATCTTCTTCATATTTAATTATTTCTTCCACAAAACTCACTCCATTTATATGAATTGCATTTTAATTATTCATTCG
>CAZQFT010000148.1:0-2335 GCA_964592565.1 uncultured Lachnospiraceae bacterium | reverse complement strand
GTGAGGATTCTGACGCAGTTTTTATCATTGACAAAGTGTCAAATGCCTTAGACAACTTTGGCGATTTTGACATTATAAGGCTTAAAAATTTGTCGCTTAATGAATGTAATGCGTTGCTTGAAAGACACATTATAAGCAAAGAACTTATTGAAAATAAGGATATTGCAGCGGTTGCGCTCAGCAGTGACGAGCATTTGATTGTGATGCTTAATGAAGAGGATCATATTCGCGAGCAATGCATTTTTGACGGGTTTAATCTTTACAAACCGTTCAGGGAGATAAAGAAACTTGATGACATGATTTTGTCAGAGGTAGATGTGGCTTATTCAAAGGAATATGGCTTTTTGACATCAAGTCCTGCCAATCTTGGTACGGCAATGCGTGCCTCAGTCATGCTTTTTTTGCCTGCACTTAAAAGAAATGGTGACATTCCGTTTATTGTCAATGAAGCAAAAAGTTTGGGGCATACGGTGCGTGGGCTTTACGGTGAGGGTAGCGAAACTTATGGCAGTTTCTATCAAATTTCAAACCAAAATTCACTTGGAATGAGTGAAGAAGAAATCATTGACAGCGTTTCCGAATATGTCTACAACATCTGTCAAATGGAACTTTCCGCACGAGAGGACATTTTGGCGGTTAATCACGATAAAATCATTGATGAAATTTACCGCGCATATGGAATTTTGAAAGAATGTAAACTCTTGCCAGAAACTGAGATGATTGAACTTTTGTCGCTTATAAAATTTGGTGACGCATTGGGTTTTCTTAAAATTTTGGACTATAAGGCATTTGACAGGCTTGTGATTGAAGGTTCAAGTGCAAATTTGAAAGAATTTTCAACAAATTTTAAGGAAGATGCCACTCGAAGTGAGTATATTAAAGCGAAGATAAAAGAACTTATTGTAAAAGTTTGATTTTATCTTGATTTGGAAAAACTATTAGGGGAGGTAGTTATGGCATTAAATAATGGACTTTTCTCTGAAAGCATTGAGAAAGTGATTAAAAATGCAAGCAAAATTGCGTTGAGATTTGGAAGTAACTTGGTTGGTACTGAGCATATTTTGTATGGACTTACAAGTGTAAGTGATTGCATGGCTGCAAAATTGTTGGCAAGTTATAATGTGACTGAAAATGTGCTTTTTGAACTTTTTGAAGAGTCTTCAAGCGGTGTGACTTTGTTTGGAAATCCAGAACTTACACCACGCACGAAAGAACTTTTCCAAATGGCACAACAGATTGCTATGGATTTAAACCATTCGTTCATCGGAACGGAGCATCTTTTGCTTGCAATTTTGTCTAACAAAAGTTGCTATGCGACCAAGATTTTAAGCAGCATTTTTGGAGTGAATGTTGACGAATTGAAGAGCAAACTTCTCTCGTCTATGCAAGTTGTTCCAAAAGAGAACAAAAAGACGGAAGAAAACTCTCAAGCGGGCAGTTCTTTGCCTGAAAAATTGCTTGAAATGGGAAGTGACATAACGCTTAAAGCACGACAACATAAACTTGATCCAGTCATTGGAAGAGAGGAAGAAATCCAAAGAGTTATTGAGATTTTGTGCCGTAAGACCAAGAATAATCCAGTGCTTATTGGCGAAGCAGGTGTAGGAAAGACGGCGGTTGTTGAGGGGTTGGCACAAGCAATTGCAAGTGGTGATGTTCCAGAAGAAATTAAGGATAAAAACATCTATTCGCTTGAGATTGGCGGACTTATGGCTGGAACAAAATATCGTGGACAGATGGAAGAAAAATTGAAAGATGTCATTGAAACAATCATTCAAGACGGAAACATCATTGTCTTTATTGATGAAATTCACACTTTGGCACAGGCAGGAAGCGAAAAGGGTGAAACAAGCCCTTCAGATATGCTTAAACCATATCTTGCGCGTGGTGAACTTCAAACGATTGGTGCAACAACAACGGATGAATATCGAAAATACATCGAGAAAGACAAGGCTCTTGAGCGTAGATTTCAACCGGTCATGGTAAACCCACCTTCAGTTGAACAGACGATTGAAATTTTAAAAGGATTGAAAGACACATATGAGGCTTTCCATAAAATAATCATCACAAATGAAGCAATTGAGGCGGCGGCAGTTTTGTCTGACAGATATATTACTGACAGAAGTTTGCCTGACAAGGCGATTGATTTGATTGATGAGGCTTGCTCGCGTGCAAAAGTGAATTTTACGCTTAAACCTCAAAAAGTTCGTGACCTTGAGGACAAAATCAAGTCTTTGTCAGCAAGTCGCGATGAGGCATCTTTGCAGAGAAATTATGAAATAGCGGCGAAATTGCAGTCTGAAATCATCAATTTAGAAAACGAACTTAATGCTCA
>CAZQFT010000147.1:0-2347 GCA_964592565.1 uncultured Lachnospiraceae bacterium | reverse complement strand
GCCTGCTTCAAGAAGTTGTTTCATTGAAATAACTGACATAATATTTTCCCTCCTGTTTTTTGTCTTTCCCAAAGTATACTCTCAAACTCAACCCAAATCCGCTTAGTGATTAGTCTTGTCGCATCCGCTTAAGTGATGCCAACACCCTTTCCTGTGGACTTTTACATACAACACAAATTCATAAAACTCGACCACTTTCTACGATTTGTATGCGTTCAGGCAACAGTGTTTGAAATGCCCTTTGAGTGTTTATTTGTCTCAATGACTTTGGCATTATAGCATATCCCTCGCAAAAAATCAAGCATTTTGGGACAATTATATAAAATAAATTTAAAAATTGCCTATTGACAACCGCAAAATCCTGTGCTAAGATTAAGACAAAGAGGTGAAAAATGAAAGGAAAATTCTCATTTGAAGAAGTAAGAAAAATTTTAATTTCAGAAGGTGCAAAAATTGAACTTAAAAGTTTAGACGGAGGATTGGTTGCGGATAAAGCAAGCCTTGCTTTCAAAGTCGCAGAAGAATATTTATATCGCTTCGGCGAGGCTGAAGAAATTTGCTCTGTTTTGAGAGAGTTGAAAGATTTGTCATTTGGTTCTTTGATTTCAGTTTTGAATATCAACGCTGCAAGCAATGCAATTTATGCTTCAAATGATGCCGGTTCAAACTATTATTTTGCAACAAGCATTGTACCAAAAGAGAATATGGAAATGATTGAAAAGCACTATGACAAGGTCCTTGAAAGCGGCAATGGAAACTATATTATGGATGTGACACAAGAATATTTCTTACTTGGCAGAGAAGATAAATTTGAACTTTGCCAGCAATCTCTTCTTGCAGCGAACTGTTCCCCAGTATTATACTATCGTTTTGCTAAAAAGTATGAAAATGCTGACATCAAAGCACTTGGTCAAAAAGTAATTGACAGCAAAGACCTTGAATACAATGCCAAATTTGCTGGTCTTATTGGTGCAGACTTCAAAGCACACGAACAAGTGGTTTTGGAAGAGAAAAATCCTGACTATTGCCTTATGTTCGCAAAATATTATCCAAACGCAAATATCAAGGCTCACCAACAAGTAGTCATGGACCATGGCAGTTTATATCAAATCGGAGAATTCGCAGCAACGGTTGAAAATGCTGACATTGCACCTCTTCAAGAAATAATTCTTTGGAGAGGAGGTCCTGAACATGTTAAAGACTTCGCAATGTGTGTAAAAGATGCTGACATCCCTGCACTTGAACAAAGAATTATTGGGTCAAGAGAACCTTATGCTTGCTATCAATTTGCGTTGGATGTCAAAGGTGCTGATGTTAATGCACTTGCAAAGGTTGTTCTAGACAGCAAAGACCCACAAATTAACTACGAATTTGCAAGATATATTAAAGGTGCAGACAAAATGGCACACGCAAAAGTTGTGTGGGAAAGCAAAAATGAAGCAATAATTACAGCATTTAATTGTTACATCAAAGAATTCGGCATAAAAAAGGTTTTCGGAAAAGAAGAAGAAAAAAATCATCATATTAAAATTGAAGAAATGAAAAAAGAAATAGAAGATTCAAAACAAAAAGAAACCAGAACAAAATAAGAGGTAAAATCATGAAAAAAATCACAAATAAAGACTTGTGCGAATTGTTGGCAGAAAATAATCGCGGAGATTGGGATTTCTTTTTCTGCGACAATGTTTTTGTATTCCAATCTGTTTCTTACGCAGTAAGCATTATGGCAACAAAAGGAAAACTTGAAGACTTTAAAAAAGTTATGGAAAAAATTGATTGGGCAAAGGCATATAAATATTGCTCCGTCCCTGTTCACATGAAAGAAAATTGCGAATGGAAAGTGAGAAAAGTTTGCATTTACAACCATGGAAAAGAAAACGAAGTGAGATTTGTCATTCCAAGACCGATTGAAGTGATTATTGAAAAAGAACTCGAAAAGAAACCAAAAACAAAAAATGCCGATGATGGTCGCAGCGGAAAATAGGAAGGTTGTTATGGAAAAGATATCGAACAATGACATCTGTGAGATGTTAAACAATTCTTTGGGTGGAAAATGGTCATTTGGATTTGACAAAAAGACAAACCCATGCTTTCATAATTCTGTTCCTGACAAAAAATCAAGCACGCTTCTCCCAGTAAACTTAACTTGGTCATCAGGCAAGCCAAATGAAGAAGAAATCAAAAAGATGTGCACCGGATTTGATTGGGCAAAACTCTATGAAGAGTCAATTGGAATAAATATTTATGAAAAAGACCAATGGATAAAAAGAAAAATTTACATATACATTTCTGAAGACCAACACTACAGCATCTTGCTTCCAAGAAAAATTGAAAAGTTGATTGAAAA
>CAZQFT010000146.1:0-2372 GCA_964592565.1 uncultured Lachnospiraceae bacterium | reverse complement strand
GATGTTCGTGCGATGCTTAAGCAACAAGGTTTTAAATATAGCGAACTTTTCTCAAGACAAATTGATGGATTTATCTCTTCAAATATTTCACGAAGAGATGCACTTAAAGGTACGATGCGTGGTATTCCAACATCAACGCTTGCGGCAACTTTTCCATTTATTTCAAATGCTTTGCAAGACCCAAATGGGATTTATCTTGGAGATAATGAATATCCAGTTTTTGTTGACTTTTTTAAGCGTGACAGAGAAAGAGTTAACTCAAACATGATGGTTATCGGAAAATCTGGTTCTGGTAAGAGTTATGCGACAAAGACACTTTTGACAAATCTTGCTGCTGACAACTGTAAAATTTTCATTCTTGACCCAGAAAACGAATATAAAGATTTGACAGTAAATCTTGGTGGTAAGTTTATTGACGTTGGTTCATCAATGCACGGAATTATCAATCCGTTCCACATCATTTCTTCACTTGAAGCCTCTGAAGATGAAGGCGGCGATGAGGAAGAGGAAGAACAATTTGACGATTTTGGTAGACCTATTGAGAAAAAGAAGGTTGAAGTCAAGGTTGACGACTCGTTCTCTCAACACTTGCAGTTCTTAGAGCAATTCTTCAGAGTGATTTTGGAAGGCATCAATTCTGACGCTTTCGAAGTTTTGAACTCACTTATTATCGATATGTATAAAGAATTTAAGATTGACTATCGAACAAATCTTGCACATTTAAAGCCTAAAGATTATCCAACATTTGACGCACTTTATGACCTTATTTTAAGAAGAATTAAGGCGGCAAAAGACGAGTTCTCTCTCAGAAACTTGATGACTGTTGAGACTTACATCAAAAAGTTTGCGTCAGGTGGACGTAACAGTGCGTTGTGGAACGGTCCAACATCAATTGAAACAAACGAAAACTTTGTTACTTTCAACTTCCAATCTCTTGTTGCTGGAAACAACCCTCAGATTACAAACGCACAAATGTTGTTGGTGTTCAGATATCTTAACAACGAAATTATCAACAATAAAGATTTCAACAAAAAATATCACAAAAAGAGAAAGGTTATCGTTGCGGTTGACGAGGCGCATATCTTCATCAATCCAAAATATCCAATCGCTTTGGACTTTATGGCACAAATGGCTAAGCGTATCAGAAAATATGGTGGTATGTTGGTTGTTATTACGCAAAATATTGCCGACTTCGTTGGCTCGGAAGAAATTAGGCGTCAATCAACTGCCGTTATTAACGCGTGTCAATATTCTTTGATTTTCTCGCTGTCGCCGAGTGATATCAGCGACCTTGTAACGCTTTACGAAAAGGCAGGCGGTATTAATGAAGAAGAACAAAATTCAATTGTTACGGCTGGTGTTGGTCAAGCCTTCTTGATTACAAGTCCAACCGCAAGAACGACTGTGCAAATTACAGCACAAGAATATGTAAAGAAACTCTTTGGTGAATAATCTTGCTTTCTTAATCTAAACAAAAGGATTAAAAGGAAATCTATGACAAAAATTTTGAAAAATGTTTTTATAAGTATGTGTGGAATATTTGCATTTTTGTTTGCAGGTTTCTTTTTTGTAGGCTGTGGTGTAGATTACAGCAAAATTCAACTTTCTTGTGACAAAACAACTGTAAATTTGCAGGTTGGTGAAAGTGCAGATTTGATTTTTAAGATTGAGAATTATCAAAACGGATTTAGCAACAAAATTGACTTTAACAACCAATCAAGCGGTATGACAAGTATCTTCTCATGTTCTGCTCCAACATATTTGTCAGAAGATGAGATAAAAGTCACAGTTACTGGGATTGCTGGAGGAAGTGGCAAACTTGAAGCAAGAACGCTTGAGGCGGGCAAAACTTGTGAGGTAAATATTTTTGTTGAACAATACTCAAACACTATGAGTTTTGACAACAGTGTGCTTTATGTTTCGAACAAAACTCCTTTTGTGCCGAATGAGGGGTTGTATAAATTTGATACAAATACGACTCATAAAGAGTTGTCTTATTATTATATAAAATCTACAATAGATATTGATTACAATACCTTTTCGCTTGTTTCTTTTCAATTTGGCTCAAGTGGGGATTATGCTGTTCTTTCAGATGGCGTAATGCAAATTTTGCAAGTTCCTGTTATTAAATTTGATAAAGTTACATTGGATAAAGATGATGTTTTAAATCTTCATGATGGAGAAAAAGTTTTAAATATTGAAACTATAAGTGAATTTAATATATTTGCAGTCTATGATTATTCGATGAATGAAGATGGTTTGGCAAAAACTGATTTGTACGAAGATATTGTTTATGCGGTTTCTAAAGTTTACGTTTTGCCAGATTTGGCAGTAAGTGTTTCTGGTGGCTATGCAGACAGTGTTACTGGGGC
>CAZQFT010000145.1:0-2382 GCA_964592565.1 uncultured Lachnospiraceae bacterium | reverse complement strand
CTGGAAAAGTAACAGGATTTACGATGTCAAACTTTTCAAAATCCTTATCTCGCAAAATAAGCGCACTCGCGTCACCCACAAGCAAAACCTTAACAAGTTTTTTCTTTTGAAGATACTTAACCGCTTCCACAGTTCTGTCTGAGAAACTCACTTCAGGGAAAACGATGGTTTTTTGTTTCGCTTTCGCTGTTTCAATCAATTTTTTAATCTTAAACATAACAACTCCACTTCTTTTTGTTGGAAATTAAAAATAAAATAAATATGAGATAACAATCTCATTTTGATTATAAATTATCTTCAGCGTAAAAGTCAAACAAAAAAGGGACATAAAATTGAAAAGAACAAAAAAACTTGGACAAGGTCTGTTAAACTATTTTCTTACATTTGCAATAATTTTATTTTTGATATGCATGATTTCTCAACCAGCCAAATTCATCTCCCAAGCCCTCAACGGAATAAGTGCATGGGCGTTTAATGTTTTGCCAAGTGTTTTGCCATTTATGTTTTTTACCCGCATCCTTTCGGCATTAAACACACTTCCAAGACTTACACAGCCCTTCTCTTCAGTTTCAACAAAACTCTTCAAGACACCAGCCATTTCTTTCTATGCCTTTATTATGGCAATTCTTTCTGGCTATCCTGTTGGTTCGAAAATGGTTGCCGACCTATACACTCAAGGTCAAATAACAAAAGAAGATGCCTTCAGGATGACAAGTTTCTGCTCAACCTCTGGACCTATGTTCATTATTGGTGCTGTTGGAATTGGGATGTTTGGAAACGCCCTAGTAGGTTACATCCTCTTCATCAGCCACGCAATAGGCGCAATTTTAAATGGACTTATCTATCGCAACTTGAAAGTAAAGGTCACGCTTCCTTCTGAAAATGAAACCCCTCAACCCTCAACCAAATCTTCACATATCGACCTATCAGACATCGTGCTCAATTCCACACTTTCAATTTTGTCTGTCGGCTGTATAATAACAATCTTCTTCATTGTCATAGAATGCCTTTCACCACTTCTAAATCTTCTGCCACAAAACATCTCATTCTTTCTGGAGGGCATTGTCGAAATCACAAAGGGCTGCATAGACCTTTCAACTCTTCCAAACAAATTTGTCGCCGTATCTCTTTGCTCTTTTGTAATCAGTTTTGGCGGAATTTCAACTCTTTTACAATCACTTACAATGCTTTCAAAAGTAAAAATGCCTGTTCGTCTCTTTATTCTTCAAAAACTCACTCATGCACTCTTTTCTCTTGTTATAACAATTTCGCTTTTATTCTTCTTCCCTCTTTAAACAAAAAAAGACTTTTAGTAAAAAGCCTTTTCCTTATTTAATTTTTTGTTTTGCAAATAAAATACATCTTTCTTACAAAACTTCAAGTTTTGCAATTTCATTTCGTGCGAGTGCATCACAACGATTGTTGTTTTCATTATCTGCATGTCCCTTGACCTTAACAAACTCAACATCCCTGCCAATCATCGCATTCAAAAGTCTTTGCCACAACTCTTTGTTTGCAACAGGTTCATCACTGCTGTTTCTCCAATTTTTTGCAATCCACTTATCAACCCAATTTTGATGGAAGGCATTTACAACATATGCACTGTCGCTGTAAATTTTTACATCATTATCACCCTTAACCGCTTCCAATGCTTGAATGACAGCCATAAGTTCCATACGATTGTTTGTTGTTTCAATCTCACCGCCAGAAAGTACTTTTTCCTTTCCCTTGAAGTTTAAAATTGCTGCCCAGCCACCAGGCCCAGGATTTCCAGAACATGCACCATCAGTATAAATCACAACTGCATCTCCAAAGTCCTCTTGCACAATCTCTTTTTCTGGAAATTTAAGAGCATTACAAACATCCGCAAGGTTTGCATCACAACCAGAGAGTTCTGCAAAAACCTTGTGTCCATCAAAAACCTTTCTTGGCAAGATATGGAAATGAACATGCTTAACCATTTGTTCTGCGGCTGCCCCAGAACTGTTTATTATATTGTATCCGTCAAAGCCACAATCTTTCACATAATGATTTCCAACTTTTTTACAAGTTTCAATAAGCCGTGAAAGCGTTGAATTATCACATGTAATCATGCTTTCATAGTGTTTTTTAGGAATTACAATTGTATGCCCATAAATATCATTTGAAACATCCAAAATCGCCATGCAAAAATCATCTTCATAAATTTTATGGCAGGAAATTTCGCCTGAAATAATTTTACAAAAAACGCAGTCTTTCATTTTTACTCCTTCAAACAAAAAAGGTTGTTTTCATGACTATGTTATCACAAAACAACCTAAGTTATCAAACAAATTTATCAAGTTTTTAATAAGTTCTGTAAATTGCAAGAGCAAGTGCCTTAGGCCCAATATGAGTTGCAAC
>CAZQFT010000144.1:0-2389 GCA_964592565.1 uncultured Lachnospiraceae bacterium | reverse complement strand
CTTTTGGACGAAATTGAGGCTGCTCTTGACGATGCCAACATTGAAAGATTTGCGATGTATTTGAAAAAATTGTCACAAACTACACAATTTATTGTCATCACTCACAGAAAGCCAACAATGGAACTTTCTGACAGTCTTTATGGTGTTACTATGGAAGAAAAAGGCGTGTCGAAAATTGTATCTGTTAAACTTGCAGAGGCAATTGCGCAGGCGGAACAAGCAAACTAAGATAAAGGACATATTATGGGACTTTTTAAAAAATTTGGCAATGCACTTAAAAAGACAAAAGAGGCATGGAATCGCAAAATAGATGCTCTTTTATCACATGGCGAAGTTGATGATGATTTGTTTGACGAATTGGAGGAAATCCTTATTTCGTCTGACACTGGCGTAAAATGTGCGATGGAAATTGTTGAAGATTTACGCCTTGAATGTCACAAGAAAAAAATCAGAAAGGCTGAAGATGTAAAAGCGGTTTTGAAAGAAATTTTGGAAAGTTATTTTACAGACGCTCCAGCGATAGAAATTGAATATCCAGCAGTAATAACAATCATTGGTGTGAATGGTGTCGGAAAAACAACAACAATTGGCAAACTTGCAAACTATTTCAAGACGCAAAAGAAGAGTGTTACGCTTGTTGCAGGTGACACTTTCCGTGCGGCGGCATCTTCTCAACTCAACGAATGGGCATCTCGCACAAAAACGCGTATTATTAAGCATGCAGAAGGGGCCGATGCGGCAGCGGTTGTTTTTGACGGAATTTCAAGCGCAAAAGCAAACAACACAGACGTTTTGTTGGTCGATACCGCAGGGCGACTTCACACAAAAACAAACCTTATGGCAGAACTTAACAAAATTGACAGGATTGTTGATCGCGAATATCCAAATGCACACAAATACAACTTTATTGTGCTTGATGCGACAACTGGACAAAATGCACTTTCACAAATCAATGCCTTTAATGAATATTGTCACATTGACGGTATCATTTTGACAAAACTTGATGGCACGGCGAAAGGCGGAGTTGTCATTTCAATTGAAAAGGAATATCGACTTCCTGTTGTCTTTGTAGGCACTGGTGAAACAATGGATGACCTTGATAAATTCGACCCAAGAGAGTTTGTTGAAGAATTATTTTAAGGTTTAACTTTACGATTTGATAATATGAAAAAATATTAATAAATATTAAATATAAATTAGAGAAATAAAAAACTAGAAAACTTAACCCGTAGGGGTAATTTATTCTAGTTTTTTTTAATTATTTTAAAATAACTAAATAATTATTTTGTAGCATTTTAAAATGTTTTTATAATTCAATCAATATTTTATTGTTTAATTTTTTCATTTTCATATTCAATTGTGTTTGGAATCGGCGTGTTTGAATCTTTATATGATTTTATATCTATTGCCGAAAGTGGTTGAACATAGGCCGTTTTGCCTTCCTTTAAGCATTTCGAAATAAGTTCGCCTGCACGCATTGGGAAGAAATATTTTTCAGAGGACATATAGCCCGCTTCAGTATAAAAATATTTATCAATGTTGTTTGCAATTTTGTTTAAGAGGTGGTCTGCTTCAAGGTCTAATCCAACATTGTAGAATGATTTAAAAAATTTTGTTTCCTTTAAATCGACCGTTCTTACAAAATAGCAAGGTTGTCCGCCAACATCATGTTTCATTTCAAATGTAGTGTTTTCAAGTGTGTAAATCATCGCAGGCAAGATAAATTTGTAATATACTTCTTTTTCAAGTTCGCTGCTGCCAATTTGTTTTAATTTTTCTTTATGGCAAATTGAATTTACATATCTTTTAATCTTCATATTTTGTGCTCCTTTTTTATGAAGGAATGATATCATAAGTTTTGTTGCTTGTCAATAATCAAAATTTAAATTTTTGTCGCGTTTTGGCAAAATTCGACAATTTTCAACATATATCACTCTAGAGGGGTGAATTATGATTTTTGAAAGTTTTGCTTATTTTTTCAGTCGTATCACATTGTTTTCTAATTTTATTGACACAGCACAAGGTTTTCCAAAACCACTTTCCGCAGAAGAGGAAAAATCTGAGTTTCAAAAGATGAAAGCGGGCGACAAAAAGGCGAGAGAAAAACTTATTAGTCACAACTTAAGGCTTGTGGCACATATTGTCAAGAAATATACAAATTCGCTTGAGGCGGATGACCTGCTTTCGGTTGGAACAATTGGTCTTATTAAGGCGGTTGACAGTTTTGATTGCACAAAAAGTGTTCAATTTTCAACATATGCGGCGAGATGTATCAACAACGAAATTTTGATGCTTATTCGTTCGAACAAAAAACACAAGAATGTTGTTTCGCTTAACAGTTTGACAACGAACTGTGATGAGGACAAAGATTTGGAACTTATTGATGTGC
>CAZQFT010000143.1:0-2421 GCA_964592565.1 uncultured Lachnospiraceae bacterium | reverse complement strand
TGCCAAAAATTTCAACAGCAACGCTAAAGTCCACTTCACCTTGTTCGCAAATAAAAGCCACCGCAGAAATTTGATTTTTGGCGCGCTTTCCAATAATGTTTATTGCAGATTCAACATCGTAATTCGAAGTTAGCATAAACATATTTTGTTCACTTTGTGTGTCAAGCCTAACGCAAGAAGGCAACACTAATTTTATGCAGTCACTTAAACGCAAAAAAAAGTGTTCTGCTAAAAACTTGCTAACCTCTAAAATTTCAGGTTTAAGTTTTGGAACACTTTCTTTGTTTGATATTATTGATTTAATTTTAGATTTATTAAAATTTGTTTCATCACACAAAGCAATAACATATCCCAAAACAACACGATTGGCAAACGGAACGCTGACTCGCATGCCCACTTGAGTGTCTGGTAACGCAACGTAATCAAACACTCTATCAACTGCATCATTGGAAATATCAACTATAACTTGTGCGTACATAGGACTATTTTGATTGAACTCCTATAACTTCACCTTTGAACAATTCATTTGCAGCATAAGCAATTGCTTTGTTTGCACTTCCATCCAAAAGTGTTGGGATTTTGTTTTCTAAATCTTTCGCTCTTGCCCCCACAATGATTGCCACAGCGTAACGGCAACCAGCAAGACGAGCCAATTCATCAATAGGTGGTTCAAATAACATAATGCTTCTCCTTTATGGCTTTAATTTATCATTAAATTAATTATTTGTCAAATTATTTTATATTAATTTAAATAATTTTTTTAAATTATTTTTAAATTCAACAAAATACTATAAAATAGATTTTTTCAACAATTAAATATTTTAAATTATTTATTTTTATTCAATTTTATAATTGCCAATTTTGCAGAATTTTGTTCCGCTTCTTTTTTTGTTGAACCTTGACCGTAAGATATAAATTCTTTATTAACAAAGGTGCTTGCTCTGAAGTTTTCTGTTCCTGCTTTTGTTGAATATTTTTCACATTTATATTCAAGTTTCATTTTGTTTTCTTGACAAAATTCTTGAAGTTCAGATTTATAATCTTGAGCTCTCATTCCAAGTTTTAACAATTCTTTCACATTAAGTGCATCAAGAACTGCTGTTTGAATTGAATGAAGCCCAAAGGTCAAATACATTGCACCAATCATACTCTCAATTGTGTCAGCCAACACCGCATCTGAAATTTTATCTTTAAAACTTTTGCCCAACTTGATTTTGTCTTCAATTTTCAAAGTTCGAGCAAGTTTTGCCAAATTTTCAGTGCAAACAAAAGATGCACGAATTTTGGTCATCTTACCTTCGTTAAGTTTTGTGTGTTTATACAAATAATCTCCAACAATTGTCCCTAAAATTGTGTCACCTAAAAACTCAATGCGCTCATTGCTTTCAATCTTTTTTTCATTGGCAAAAGAAGAATGAGTGAATGCCAAATCTTTCAACTCATCCGAACATTTATTAAAAAGATCAATAAAATTATTTTTCTTCATTACTTACTGCTTTCAACACCTTTTCAACAAGCCGATTTTTACCAAGTGTGTATGCTTGATTTATTGTTGCACATATACTTTCCGCTTTGCTGTTTCCATGACATTTCAAAACAACTTTAGTAACGCCTAAAAGAGGTGCACCACCAACTTTTTTGTGGTCGTATTTATTTTTTAATCCATATAAACTTTTCTTTAGCATTAAAGCACCAAGTTTTGTTTTAAGTGATTGTTTTGTGATTGCTTTAATTTCGCCAAACAAAATTTCAGCAGTGCCTTCAATTGTTTTTAAGCAAATGTTTCCTGAAAAACCATCACTTACAACAACATCAACGTTTCCTCGAATAACATCCCTTGCTTCAATGTTTCCAACAAAATTAAGTTTTGCATTTTTAAGCAATTGATGGGCTTCTTTTATCATTTCGCTACCTTTTTCTTCTTCTGTGCCAATGTTTAAAAGCGCAATACGAGGATTTTTAACGCCCATTGCTTTCATATATTCATTGCCCATAATGGCAAAATCGAGCAAGTTTTCTGCCTTACATTCAGCATTTGCGCCACAGTCAAGCAACATCACTTTTCCGTCGTTCACTGTTGGCAAAATTGGTGCAAGAGCAGGACGAGAAACCCCCTTAACTCTACCCAATTTCAAAACTGCACCTGTGAGGGTTGCACCTGTTGAACCAGCACTCACAAGTGCCACAGCGTCATCATTTTGCTTTAAATAATCATAAGCAACCACAATGCTCGATGTTTTTTTTGTTCTAATTGCAACTGTGGGAGATTCATCCATTGTTACGACATCTGGAGCATGAACAATCTCCAAACGATCAGAAACAAACACCAATTTTTGCAAAATTTCAGTTATTTTGTCCTTATCTCCCGTAAAGGATTAAGTCTTTGAGCAATTTTGTCATAGGCAAGCTTGCTAAAGTGGA
>CAZQFT010000142.1:0-2441 GCA_964592565.1 uncultured Lachnospiraceae bacterium | reverse complement strand
GGACCATATGCCGGCGTTCATGGGGGCGAGATTGTTGCAGCAGGAACAGTTGAGCAGGTTTTGAAAAACAAGAAATCAATTACTGCAAGATTTTTGCGTGGTGATGAAAAGATTGAAATTCCTGCAACGCGCAGAAAACCAAAAGATTATGTGACAATCCTAGGTGCGAAGCAAAACAACTTGAAAAACATTGATGTGAAAATTCCTACTGGTTGTCTGACCCTTGTAACTGGAGTTTCTGGAAGTGGAAAGTCAAGTTTGATTAATGGAATTTTGTTTCCATATCTTTCAAACCACTTAAACAACAGCAAACTTGAACTTGGAAAGTTTAAAGAAATTAAAAACATTGAAGTTTTGGATAAGGTTATCAACATTGACCAAGCACCAATTGGAAGAACTCCGCGAAGCAATCCTGCGACATATACTGGGGTGTTTAATGCAATCAGAGATTTGTTTGCGGCAACGCCAGATGCTAAGGCAAGAGGCTTTGCGTCAGGGCGTTTCAGTTTTAATGTAAAAGGTGGTCGCTGTGAAACTTGTGAGGGTGCTGGGGTTAAAGAAATTGAGATGTATTTCTTACCAGACATTACTGTTCCATGTGAGGTCTGCAAAGGAAAACGCTATAATCGTGAAACATTGGAAGTGAAGTATAAAGGTAAAACCATAAGTGATGTGCTTGATATGACGGTTGAAGAGGCGTTGGCATTTTTTGAGAATATTCCATCAATCAAAAACAAAATTCAGGCACTTTATGATGTTGGACTTTCTTACATCAAACTTGGTCAGCCAGCAACGACGCTTTCAGGCGGCGAGGCTCAACGCGTAAAACTTGCAACAGAACTTGCAAGAAAAGACACAGGTAAAACGATGTATATTTTGGACGAACCGACCACTGGATTGCACATTTATGATGTAAAGAAGTTGATTGCGATTTTGGAAAGACTTATTGGCAACGGAAATTCTGTTGTTGTCATCGAACATAACTTGGATGTAATCAAATGTGCGGACTACATCATCGACATTGGACCTGAAGGTGGAGATGAAGGTGGCCAAATTGTTGCGACAGGAACACCTGAAGTTGTTGCTGCAAATGAAAACAGTTACACAGGCAAATTCCTAAAACCTATTTTGGAAAAAAAATAGAAAAGAGCGAATTTTCGCTCTTTTTTTGTATCTTCAATCTTTCTTATCTTAATCTTCCAATCCTAAAAGATAGTCAGTTGTGACTTTAAAGAATTTTGCCAATATAATTAAGTTGTCACTGCTGATGTCATTTAAATTATTTTCCCAATTGCACAAAGCGGAAGAACTTATGCCAGTTAATTTACTTAATTCTGACATAGACAATCCTTGCTCAGTTCGCAATTCTTTAATTCTTTCGCCCAGTTTCCTTTTCATGATTAAATTATATCCCATAAATTGGACGAAATTCTTGACATCCAATATATTGGATGATATAATAAAATAAATTTTAAGTTAAGGAGTGTTTATGAAAAACAAAATCGACATTGAAGACATAATTTATGGGTTGTTCTTTGAAAGAGAGATTGACCAGCAGTTGCAGGAGGCTATCAGGGATGTAAGTCTAACTTTGGGGGATACTTTCAGAGAGGGGCAACTTCAACTTTTCGAAAATTTTGACAGGGCAAGAAATAAAAGAGAGGAAATTACGCAAAAACGACTGATCTCTTTTGTGCTTGATTTTATAAGGGCTGTAAACAAATAAAAAAGAGCAATAACTCGCTCTTTTTTATTTTACAAATCTTTTCCTTCTTTCAATTTTTTCTTATTGGCAGCAACGCGTTTTAATGCTTTGGCTGTAATATTGTAAGAACCTGTAAATGATTTCAATTTGTTGTTGAAGATTTTTTCTTTGTTTGCAGCGGTTTCGTTTTCGCCATAAATATTTTCTTGCAAGTATGCAAGCCCTGCCATTTGCATAAGCAGAGTTCTTTTTCCAATGTCAAATTCGTGAGATGTTTGATTTATGCTGGCCTTAATGCTTTCAAGCACAATCTTTGCACGGTCACTGAACTTGCGTGTTTTTTCTTCATGCAACAATTCTTTTGCACGAATACTTGCAAGCCACTTTTGTCCTGTAAGTCCGTCTTCAGTAAGTTCAAATTCAAGTGCAATTCTTGATTTGTCATAAATGTTGTGTGTGTTTAAAAGATAGTGTATCGCAATCATTGTAAGACAGTCTTTTTTCTCTTTGAAATCTGGAGCGGCTCCCATGATTTCTGTGTATAGTATTTTATCGATTTCCATAACAAACTCCTTATATTTTCATGATAACCTATTCAAAATCATTTGTCAAGTTTTATTTTTCTATTTCAAATTGACAAATTTCGACAAATGAGGTAAAATGTATGTCGTATGAAAGTTATCAACTTATCGTCTGGAAGTGATGGAAATCTCACTTACATAGAAAGCGAAAATGC
>CAZQFT010000141.1:0-2458 GCA_964592565.1 uncultured Lachnospiraceae bacterium | reverse complement strand
CGGCAAACCTGACTGGATTTAAACATGTTGGCGGTGTTGTTGGGAATGTTTCTTCGGATGGGTCAGTGGAATTTCTTGATGTTAATGTAAATTCTATGCTTCACGCAGTTGGATTGAAAGAATCAGAAGTTGGTATTGGTGGAATTGCTGGTGTTGCTGGTGCTTCTGCAAGAATTGTACTTAAGACAAGTTTTACTGATGATAACTTGTATTTGAATTTGATTTATAATACTGAACTTCAAAAAGAACTTGCTCATCTTAATGAAAAGATGGAAGTATTAAGAGCGGAAATAGAAGAATTGACTGAATCGGCAGACATTACTGCAAAACAACAAGAAATTAATGTGACGGAAAGGGAAATTCTTGATAAGAAAACTGAAATTTTTGAAAATCTTGTTGCTTTGGCTGAGTTGCTGGGTAAGAATGAATTATATGATGCATATAAAGACTCGGTGGAAAAAGTTGCTCAATATAGAGGTGAAATTGATGTCTTAAAAGAACAACTTGCAAAATTGACTGATGAAGCAGAGATTAGTGATAAGCTTAGTAAAATTAACGAGAAAGAAGTAGAATTCAACAACTTCAAAAATCTTAATGTCCCTAATGCAATTACAAGATTGGCATCAGAAATTAATGTTGGAGATTTGCTTGCTCCTTATATGCAAAGATACAATACAATCAATGTCGCTGTTTCGACAAATGTAAGTGTTTATTCTTCAACAATCAGAATTCATGTTGGTGCAATTGTTGGAGTGAATAATGCAAAACTTGAACACTCTGTCTGTGACACGGTCATGTCAATTGTTGGGACTTGCTTGGGATATGACTATGGTAAGGCAGGAGATACAATCAATGGTGGAATTAAAGTAGATGAACACAACAAGTTGGCTCAGGCAGGTTATACTGAGTTGCTTGCAGTGTCAACCTATGGTGCAATCAGAACGACATATTATTGCGACTTGACTTTCTCGACAACTGACAGCGGTTCAAGCAATGTTATGAATGTTGCAGTTTTTGGAGATGCGACTTTCCGTGAATAATAAAAAGGGTGTGTAAATCGCACCTTTTTTTGTTTTTGAGGCTTGAGTTTGGGATGGAAATTTGATGTTTGTAAAACTTTTTCAAAAATCTTTTAAATTTACTTGATTAAAGTTTTAAATTTGTGTTAATCTTTATGTATAAGATTTGTTTTACAAATTTGTGAAAAAATTTTTAAAAAAGTGTTGACATTGTATTTGAATTTTGCTATAATTAACTAGTTAGTTGGCGCAATGTTGAAGAATATTAATCAAAATTAACTTAATAAAGGAGAATAAGGAGTCTTTCTGACCCCATATTCTCTTTTTTAAATTTTAAGGGGTAGGGGTGTTTTATGTCTAATAACATTATGAGAAAACAAAAATTTGGAAAGGCTGAAAGATATACTTTTGCACAATTGCAAGATTATATTGATATTCCGCCATTGCTTGAAATTCAAAAGAACAGTTTTAATGAATTCATCCAAAACGGAATTAAGGAAGTTCTTGATGAATTTTCTCCAATCGTAGATTATTCTGGAAAGGCAAAACTTTATTTCCTTGAACCTGTTCTTAATGGGGTGACACCAAAATATGACAAGAAAGAGTGCAAGAAGAGAAGTGTTACTTACTCTATCCCACTCAATGTTAAGACTCGTTTTGTTGTTGAAGAAACTGGACAAGCGGTTGAAGATGTCGTTTTCTTGGGCGACATTCCATATATGACAGAAGATTGTTCTTTCATTTTCAATGGTGTTGAGAGAGTTGTTGTAAACCAAATTATCAAATCTCCAAACTACTACCTTTTGAGAGATAAAGCAAGAGATAATTCTACTCTTCGTGGACAAATCATTCCAAAGCGTGGTATGTACATTGAATTTGAACAAGGTGCAAACGAAGTTTTGAAAGTTGTTCTTGACAGAAAACACAAGGTTACGCTTGGACTTTTCTTGAAGTGCTTTGGTTATTCAGCAGAAGAAATTTCAAATCTCTTCGGTGGACATAGACTTGTTAAGAATGTTCTTGAAAAAGAAACTCAACAAACTCAAGAAGAAGCACTTTTGGAATTTGCAAGAAAGACAAGACCTGCTGATGTTCCTTCTGTTGAAACAACAAGAAGTTATCTCAATCTTTGGTTCTTCTCTGACCAATGGTACAACCTTTCAAGAGTTGGAAGATACAATCTCAACAAAAAACTTTCAATCGCAAGAAGAGTTGAAGGACAAATCTTGTCAAGAGATGTTGTTTCGCCAGACGGCGAACTTATTGCAAAGGCTGGAACTGAAGCAACAAGAGAAATTGCACAAAAAATTAAAGCAAGCGGTGTAAATGAAGTTTGGATTCAACTTCCTGATAAAGAATATTTGATGCGTGGAAACAACAGAGTTAAACTTTCAGACATTTTCCCTTGCGATGAAAAAGAACTTGGAATTTTGGAAGAA
>CAZQFT010000140.1:0-2460 GCA_964592565.1 uncultured Lachnospiraceae bacterium | reverse complement strand
TTAAGGCTTACGCTGGCGAGTTCGTTACTGCCGGTTCTATTATCGTTCGTCAACGCGGAACAAAGGTTTATCCTGGTGCTAATGTTGGTCTTGGAAAGGACTACACACTTTTTGCTCTCAAAGATGGAAAAGTTCAATTTGGAACGAGCAAGGGCAAGAATGTCGTATCAGTTGTTACTGAAGAATAATTAAAGGGCTTTCACGCCCTTTTTTTGTTACCATAAAAATCTGGGCGCTAGATATTGTTGTTTTTGTTGAAAAAATACCAAATATGGCGAAAAATGTCGAAAAAGGAATTGCTAAGAAGGGTGAAATTTGCAGTCGAAGAAAAAAAATTAAAAATTTTTGATAAAAATTCCTTCAATCCAGAGCATATTTTGGAATGTGGTCAAATTTTTTCATTTGAGAAAAAGCAAGACTGTTACACTGTTTATTCAAAGGATAAAAGCGCAAAAATAACAGAAATGGAAGATGGGTATGAAATTGATGCTGAAAGTCCAGAATATTTTGTTGACTTTTTCGACTTGAAGACAGATTACACAAAGATAAAAAACAAACTTAATAAGTTTGAAATCTTAAAAGAACCGATTAAGTTTGGGCAGGGGATAAGAATTTTAAAACAGGATTTGTTTGAAACTTTGATTTCGTTCATTGTTTCGGCAAACAACAACATTAAAAGGATTCAACTTATCTTAAAGCGTATTCGCTCGGCATATGGAAAAGACATGGGCTCGTATTATGCTTTTCCAACCAGAGAAGAACTTTTAAGGGCAAGCGAAGAAGAGTTTAAGGCACTGGGTGCAGGCTATCGTGCGACATACCTTTACAAGGTGTTAAGGCAAGTGGATGAAGAAACTTTACACGAATGGCAGGAATTGCCAACTGCACAACTCAGGCAAAAATTAATTTCTCTTTCAGGGGTTGGGCCAAAGGTCGCAGATTGCATACTTTTGTTCGGATACGCAAGAGGGGATGTGTTTCCAGTTGACACTTGGATTGAGAAGATGTATTTCAAATTTTATAAATCAGAAAGACAAATTACAAGAGAAAAAATCAGAGAAAACTTAACAAAAGAATTTGGATTGCTTTCGGGTTATGCTCAGCAATATTTGTTTTACTTTATGAGGGCAGAATAGGATTTGTAATATATAAAAAAGGGGATAGAAAAAATGAATAGAGAGGTTCTAGAGCAAGAAATCGAAAAAGAAAAGGTTAAGCATACTGGAAGGGCTTTTATTAAAAAGGCCTTCATAGTGACGCTTTCTCTCATTATGTCTGCAACTGCGTTTGTTGGTTGCAAAACAACGGAAAATTCGTCAAACAATTCTTCTGGAAGTGAGATTGTTGACAGTTCTGGTGGATATATTGATAGCAGTGAAATTGAAGGTCCGACAACTCCTAATGAGCCAGAGCCAGCGACTCCAACTCAACCATCAGAGCCTGTTGTTGAAGAAATTCCAACAGAAAGGATTCAAGAATTTATAGGCGATCTTTCGTTGGGCAATTATACTTATGAAGCACAGACAGAAGAAGGTGTGACATCTTATCTTATTGATGATGATATGATGTTCACTAAAGTTGCAAATGAAAGTGGGGTTTATTATTCTTACGAAAATGCAAAAATGTACAAACTTGTCTATGACCAAGAAAGCGAGAGTTATTTTAAATACAACGAAGACAAACTGATGAGTTTTGACTCAGTTGTCTATGACACTTTGGTTTCAACAGACTGGAAAAGTTTTGATAAAACGGCAGATGTTGTAACAGGCACAAGCGGAACTTTGGAATATTCATTAAATCTGACAGAGAAAACGCTTTCAGGCGATATTGTAGGAAGAGTTTATGACATAAATTCTACAAATGTATTAAAGCCAACTTATGTTGTAGACAAAACAGTTGAAGAACCAGTTATTGAACCTGAAGAGCCTGTTATTACAGACCCAGTTGTTGCTGAAACGGAAAACATCTATGAAATTGTGGACGGCGAGTATGTTTTTGATGTCGTTGCAATCAGAGAAGTCCTTTTAAACTGGATGAAAGGTAACAACCAATATGGAAAAGACCTTATGGCACAAAGAACTTACAATACAACAGCCGTAACTGACGATGTAATTTATGTAAATCCTTCAAAAACTGAAATAGACTTTGGATTTATTTACCATAACTCCACCAACACATATTTTGTTTCAACTTATTTTAAAGATGATTCACTCTATTCAAAAATTCAAAGCGGAGAAATAAAAACAAAAGAGCAGTTTGACACATATTTAAATTCAATCAATGAAATTACACAATTAAGAAATTCAAGAGATAAAGTTGAGATTGATACAACAATTTCTGATGAAAACTTTGATATGCTTACAGAAAGAGCGTTTGCCAGAATGGCGCATAAAGGGACCCAAGGAATTAGTGTTAAAAATGATCTGCCAGAACCAAAACTCGAAAATTTTTCAAATGCAG
>CAZQFT010000139.1:0-2468 GCA_964592565.1 uncultured Lachnospiraceae bacterium | reverse complement strand
ACTCATCAGTATATGGTTTGTGCGATGTAAATACATTGCCATACACGCATTGCTTATATATTATGTATTATTATATATAATATATATTATATAAATATATAGCGAGATTTAATGACGAGGCTGATTAAAATTATGATTTTTGCAGATGCTATGAGTGGAGGTAAACATGGCAGAAGAAAGAAGTTTGGCTCGTACTGGTTGGTTTTTGGCAATCATTTGTTTTTTTCTGGGAGAACTTGGGGTTCACAGATTTGTTGTGGGAAAGGTTGGGACTGGAATTTTATGGTTGCTTACTTTTGGTCTATTTGGGATTGGGACGCTTGTTGATTTTATAATGATACTTTGCGGCACATTCACAGATAAAGAAAAAAACAAAATCCCACTTATGGGCTAAAGACGCCCAAAAATGCTCTTGCTTAAAGCAAGGGCTTTTTTGTAATTCTGAAAAATGATGTATTGACAATTTTGGATTGTTATGCTATATTATTTGCATAGGAGAGAGTATGGAAAACATAAAGATAGATTACCTTACTGTGAGGGATATGTTCGACCGAAATGAACATGAAATTCGAAAGTTTATTAATTCAATTTTAAACAAAGAAATTAAAGCGAAACTTTGCGATGAAGAAAGACAATATTATGCAGAAGCGTTTGGTTGCAAAAAAGAAGAGGTTTTTGTTGGGGATATTACCAAGCAAAATTGTCCAGACCCATTTCCTTACAAATATGTGGTTGGCAATGTTCATATCACTGGACTGTGTGTTGATATGTCAAAACTTAGATATGTTGGTGGAAACTTAACTTCAAACAAAGTGCACCATTTCAACAACTTGGAAGTCGTTTGTGGAACTGCAAACTTTGACCACTCTAAAGGACTTATAATTCCAAAATTGAGAAAAGTGTCAAATTTAAGTGCAATGGATTGCTTCATCGTTGACCTTAAAGTGAAAGAAATTCCTGGACAACTTATTCTTTCTCACTCGACTGTTTTGAATTTTGGGGTTAAAAATGTGGCAGGCTGGACTTCTCTTTATTGCTCAAATATCGAGGATATTTCAAGTTTGTCTTCTTGTCATTCGTTGGATGTCACAGACACTGCGGGAAGAATCAAGAAAGTAAACCCAAAACTCACCATCAAAGACAAACTTTATGCAGAGCGTTCAGGAAATTTTGAGGACAAACTTGATTTGTCTAAAAAGAAAGGTTGGTGGTATACCGACAATCCAAAGATTATTTAACAGGAGACTTTATGAAAACACCATTAGAACTTTTTGAGGGAATGAAAGAAATTTGTGGGGATGATCTTACGCTTATCGGTGACATTGAAAGATTGGGAGACCAAAAAGCGAAGGCAAGATTGCTTGATGGCGCAAGAGAATATTATGCAAAGCAATACAACTGCCTGCCAGATGAGGTTTTTCTTGGAGATTTAAAATTTAGACCTTTTTACTGGAAAAATGGAATTGTTCTTCCACATGTCGTAATCGTGGGCAATCTGCGTGCTCAAAATTGCACAATCTCGGCTTCAGGCTTAAGAGTTGTTTATGGCGAACTTGACCTTACTGGAGCAAAAGTTGAAAGTTTAAGCAGTTTGGAATATGCCAATCGCTTAGTGGTTACAGGAGCGACAATCGAAAACATGAATCCAAATGCCGAGATTGACGAACTTGTTTGTAATGACAAAGTCGGCTGCAAGGGCTTTGAAAATTGTCCTAAGACAAAATGTATAAAGACAAAACAGTAAAAATGCACGAATTAATATTTGAACCGTTCTCAAATGAGGGCGGTTTTTTGTTGCATAAAATCATTAGTGGTTGGAATCGGAAATTAAATTGATGTTGCTAATGCCACTTTTAAATATAATAGGTAAGAGGTTGGATACATATTTTTAGTTTGTTAGTAAAATTTTTAGATGATTTGGCTCAAATTTTTTTTGGGATGAGGCTGATTTTGATAAAATTTTTGTCGATTTTAAGCAAATTTTAGAAAATTTCAAAAATTTTTTTCGAAAAAATCAATAAAATTTGGCACTTTTTCGACCGATTTTGCGAACACACGGAAAGGCGTCTAAAAATTTTGAAAAAAGTTAAAAAATTTTTTAAAAAAATTAATTTTTTTTTGAAAAAAGTGTTGACAAAGGTTTTTGCATTGTGGTAGAATACCCATGTTGACGCAGCAGAGTGCTGAACCTGATGATTCAGATGTCAACAAAAGTTCTTTGACAACTACATATTTTGAAGATTAAAGTCAAATATTATTACGAGTTTAAACTTTTTAAAATTTATTAAGTTTTTTATGTAATACGATATTTGCATACTCAAATTTAAGTCGAGTATAAGAGAAATTGTTTCTTAAGAAATAATTGCGAAAATGCTAAGAAAATCCAAATCAATATGATTAAGCTACAAAGAGCATATAGGGAATGCCTTGGCACTAGGCGCCGATGAAGGACGTGATAAGCTGCGATA
>CAZQFT010000138.1:0-2522 GCA_964592565.1 uncultured Lachnospiraceae bacterium | reverse complement strand
GAGATTGAAAATGCATATGGTTATAAGGCAAGATTCTATTTTAAATATGTTGCTGATACAAATCCACAAATTGAAAGTATTGAAAGTTCTACTACATTAGAAGAAAATTCAAATCTTGCATTTGCTTCAAAATATTATGTAGTTAATCCGACCTATGTAACGGGAGATAGTTCAAAAATTGAATTTAATTCATTTAAATATGAAACATATGAAAATGACGCATATTTTGCAAATACGATTTATGCAGAGGGTTATACTGGTTCTATTACTGCAACAATTACTTTGCAAGTGCCTAAAGACGACGAGACCGAAAGTGTGAAGTTTAGTAGAGAGCTTGCAATCGACACATCTACTAAAACCTATTCAATTTGGGACGACGACGAAAATTCTGTGTGGTCGGCAACGGGATATGGGACTAAACCATTTGACAGCCTTAAAGAATTCTATGACGCGCTTGGGAATAATAAAAATATTACTTTAAGCATTGCCGCAGATGTGTTAACTAGTACATATTCTTTCTATTATGCTGACAAATATGTGACGGATGGAAGTAAATCGGATGGAAGTGATGAACTTAACTATTATTTGTTTAAAGATGGAAATGTTGATACATCCACAGTTAAACCAAAGTCTACCATCTCAGATTGGACTGCGGACTCAGTTTCAAGTAAAATCACTCAATCATACACAATTGCAAGCACTGCAACAAGTCCGGATGTAGCTATTAATGCTGATTTAACTCCAACATCTACTGTTTTACTTAGCGGGCTTGACGCTTATGCGTTTGACAATTTAGTAGATGCAAACTCAATAGACGACAAATTAGAAAGTGACGTTAACAATGTTAAAGTAAAAACAGTCGACTTCTATTACAACAATGAGTGGATTGGCGGAAGTTGGGGAACCACAGTATATTCAAATGAGTATGATGGAAAGAATAAATATCTAATGAAAATAGAAGAGGGTGAAGATAAATCTTACACTTATTCTGAAAGTGGAGAAAAAGAAACTGGGAAATCGCCTGAACTTGCAAGCATTTACACCACTGCCGACAAGTATTTTATCAATGATGTTGACAAATTAACGATTAGCAACGGTAGTAGTGGTTGTTCAGATGCTGCCTCTAAACCATTAGTGTTCAAAGTGCCATATATTGAAGGGGCGTTGTTTGGCTCAAGCAATGTGCTTAATGGCGTAACGATGAAGGTTACTTTGACAGAAGGGACCGGTGCTAGTTATGAGGAAGCGACAATTACAACAACTGTAAACATTAAACGACAAGCCTCAACTAATGATTTGTTTACAAGCAAGAATATTAGAGATGCGGAAAGTCCAGAAGTGAAATTGACGGAAAAGATTTTGAATGATACGCTTGAAGTTGTACTTCCTGCCAAGTCATCAACAACATTTATGGTGCATGACAAAGAAATTGTATATACAAATTGGGATGAGGGAACAAAGACTGTTACTTATGCAATTGACATTGATGGAAACATGTTTACTCCAAAACTTGTTACTCTTACAAATTCTAAGTCTTATGCAGTTACAGAATATGTTGGAATTTCTGCAAGCATTGTTGGTCTTGAGGAAAATCTTACAGAGGCCGGAGAATTCTACATCTACGATTTTGAAAAATCTGCCAATGTGAAGTTTAACTATAATGGAGATGCAGTAAGAGTAACAAATGAAACTGAGGAAACTAAACAATTGACATGGCTTGCAAGCAGCAGCAGTATAACAATTGCAGAAAGCGTTAAAACAATAAAGATTAATGTGAAATTTGACATGACGGCTGAACTTGCGTTTATGAAGGCTAAAGTTGATGAAGAAAATTCTGAAGAAGGAAATGTTGTTTACTTAGACTTTGATATTTCTGATTATACCAATTTAAAATTTATTGAATATTCTGGAGATGAACTTGCAGATGATACAAACTTTACTCACGAGATTAATCTCTCAGACTTAGTGGGCGATTTAAGTGCTGGTGAAAAGGTTTATATTATTGAAAGGAAATTAGATGGAACAGCAGTTGCTACTTTGACTTATAATACAAGTCCATTAACACTCAGTGACATTGATTACACTCCTTGCAAACAGAAAAAAGGTGAGATTGAGAAATATAGTGATAAATCAACCGCACTTGTTATGAACATCAACCATGTCGATGAACTTAATTCAAGTTTCAACAAGACTGAAACATTGCACTTTATGCTTGCTGAAAACGGAAAAACATATCGATTTGTTGAAACATTCACAATTTATCCACAATTTACTCTTGCTCAAGAACTTGCTGTAAAAGATTCAACTAAGACGAAAACAAATGAAAGATATCAACAAGACGATGAAAAAAATTGTCTTGCCGATGACAACAAGTTTACAGTGTCTGATTATATGGAAGTCAGCAATGATGGTACATACTATTTAATCCCATTGTCGTCTTGGGCAAAGGATATTGCACTTACAAATGAAAATTGTGATATATCTCTACCTGTTAATGATGCAAGTTTTGCGACACTTTCAAA
>CAZQFT010000137.1:0-2538 GCA_964592565.1 uncultured Lachnospiraceae bacterium | reverse complement strand
ATATGGCACTTGACCAATGCACGGAAGCAAATTCTTCTTACGCAGAGTCTGAAAAAGCAATGAAACTAACAGAAATGTGGCTTAAGCGTTGTTATGAACATCACAAAGGCGGTGACCACATACTTTTCCCAATTGTGCAAGGAAATATGTATAAAGATTTACGTGCAAAGTGCGTTCAGCAATGCACTCCATATGCAAAATGCGGAATCGCAATTGGTGGGCTGTCTGTAGGTGAAGAAAAGCCTTTGATGTATGAAATTCTAGACTTTTTAAACCCAATTCTGCCACATGACATGCCTCGCTATCTTATGGGCGTAGGCAGTCCTGACTGCTTGATTGAAGGGTTTGCCAGAGGAATAGATATGATGGACTGCGTTTTACCGACAAGAATTGCTCGAAATGGAACTGCATTCACAAAATATGGCAAAATGGTGGTTAAAAACTCTCATTATAAAGAGGATTTTAGACCAATTGAAGAAGATTGTGACTGTTATGCTTGCAAGCATTTCTCTCGTGCATATATAAGACATCTCATCAATGCAGGAGAAATGCTTGGTGCTGAACTTCTTTCAATTCATAACTTAAAATTTTTGATTAGACTTGCTGAACAAAGTCGTGAGGCTATTCTGGGTGGCTACTTTGCAGAATTTAAAGATGATTTTCTGAAAAATTATAAAATATAAATAAAGGAAAATTTCATGAAAGTTAAAGAAAAGATATTTTATCAAATTGCAAAAAACAGAAACTTTAAAGTGGGGGATGTTTTGCATTTTGGAGAAAATAATAATGGACAAGTCGATATGTTTGATTATTCATTTACTTATGAAAATCAACCTTTGCATAAATTTGCCTTTGAAGATGCAAAAAAAGGAATATTTAAAAATAAAGAAAGGATAAAAAAATATGCTATTGCACTCAGTGAATACGATTTGCTCTTAAGAGAACTGGCTTTAGAAGAAGTGAGAAAAGAAAAGTTCCAAAATCTTCCATCCCGCTTTAAGTGCATGTATTTATTTACTGAAAAACAACAAATGTTTAAAGCATTTGAGTACTACAAAAAAAACAAATCTGAAACACAAGTTCAAGCAATTGCTGTCAAAGTAACTGGTGAAGTGTTTTATTACGACCCTATTACATTGGGAGGGCGGAAAGGCCGTTCCTATAACGAGCACATACAAAATGCTTTAGATTTTTGGGAGCAGACTAATGTATCAGAAGATAATCCAAAGGAAGCACTTTTTATAGGAGATTCTGAAGTTATTGAAATTTTTGATGAAATTAAAAAATAATATTGTTAAATTTTAGTAGGCGATTACAAAATTTTTTAAAATAAGTTCACGCTAACTATTCGCAAAAGACAGGTTTTGCGAATAGTTAATCAATATTTTGTGTATTATGCAACTTAATAATCACAAAATATGGTATTATGCAAGTTTTTGAAAATTTTTACAATTATAGAGATTTAACTTGTTTTTTGCTTCGTTTTCTCACCTTTTTATTAATAAAAATTCTTATTGTATTTTATATAAACCTAAACTTTCATATAAAATTTTCTAACATATAATAATTTTTCTAACAATAATTTTTCTAACAAAAAAACATCCTATAAATCATATTATAAGATGTTTTTTTTGTTTTTATCTTTTTCTTTCTTTATCGATTTGTTGTTTTTTCTTTGCGATTGTTTTATTAATTGCCGCGTCAATCTCTTCCATTGTAATGTCATGTTCTTCTAACTTATCATAATTTTCTCTTTTTTTAGAGCGTTCTCTACGCTCTGCTTCCATTTTTTCCTCTTCTTCCAATGACATATCTTCTAAAAAGACTAATCCGCGTTTTTTCATTTCTTCTTTGTTCATTAAAATCCCCCTCAACAAAATTTTTTACTCTTCGTCATTTGCTAAATTTTGTTTCTTAGACTTCTTCAAGGCTTGTTTTGTTTCTTTTTCACGGCGTTTGTAATAATCCTCAATTGCCGCTCTTACAGATTCTTCAGCCAAAACTGAACAATGAATCTTATGTGGAGGCATTTCTCCAAGTTTGTTCAAAACATCTTTGTTTGAAACTTTCAATGCTTCATCAATCGTTTTTCCTTTAATTAAGTCACAAGTTACATCTGTTGACGCAATTGCTGCACAGCAACCGAATGTTTTGAATTTTGCGTTTTCAATGACACCATTGTCATCAATTTTCAAATAAATTTTCATAATGTCGCCGCAAGCAGCGTTTCCTACTTGTCCAATTGCGTTTGCCCCATGCATTCCGCCTGCATTGCGTGGGTTTTGAAATCTATCAATTATAGTTTTGCTATACATATTTTATATCCTCCCTGCTTGAATTGGTGAGATTGCCCTAAGTTTTGATACAACTTTTTCAATTTCATCAATAACATAATCTACATCTGATTTTGAAATGTTTGTTCCAAATGAAATTCTGATTGAACTTTGAGCAATATCTGCAGGAATCCCCATCGCTTTAAGAACATGAGATGGAAGCAAAGATTTTGAAGTGCATGCAGAGGATGTAGAAACTGCAATT
>CAZQFT010000136.1:0-2576 GCA_964592565.1 uncultured Lachnospiraceae bacterium | reverse complement strand
CTCGTGACTTTGAAGAACTTTCCTTCAAATCGGTGGGGTTTGTAGCCCTTTTTCCTGTCGCAAAATTACTTTTGCTGTGTTGAAACTAAACATTGTTTAAATCAACTTGCCACCTGTTGTTTGTTTATGCTTAAAAATTAAGCATGGTTTCCGACAACGAAACACGCTTATATTATAAACATTTCATATTTCATTGTCAAGTGTTTTTCTTATTTATTTTTAGTTTTTCCTTTGTTTTTATCCGAACAACCAGCAGTCTTTTTTTCTGCCTCCATACTTTTGGCAACAATAACTGCTTTTAAATCGAATTTCAAAAGTTTTTCAAGCATCGCCTTTTCAGTTGAAACAACTTCCTCTGGCGAAACTTTATAATACTGCGTAAATGTTTTGATACTGTCAAATTTTGGAGTCAAATAAAGACCTTGTAGAATCACTTTCTCTTGCTCTTGCAATGTCGGATAGAAATATTTTTTAAGATTAATTACCCCGCCAAATTTTTCCACAATGCTGATTCTTTTTCTTATGTTTTTCAATTTGTTTTCGGTTATTGTGCCAAGTTTGATTTTGCAAGCATCAGCATTGTCAACAAGATCAACCAGCACATCAAAATCAATCTTATCCAGTCTGTTGCAAACTGATTTTAAAAAATCTTTAAACTCTCCCAACTCTAAATGGCAATCTTTTGCCAATTTTTTATAGGATTCTTCATCATAATCCAAAACTGCACACATGAACACTTGTCGTTCTTTATCCTTTAACATCGGAACAAAATATTTATACAAAAACAACTTTCCGCCATACTTTGAAACAACTGTTTTTGCAAAAGTTTTATTATCTTTTATTTCAATCGCCATCTCTCTCGATTGCCATTTTCTATTTTGCAAATCAAAAGAAAACTCTTTTTCATATTTTTTTAACTTTTTTAAAAGCTTACTTGCCACCCCAAAAACTTGGTGTCCGTCAACATTGAGTGTGCTCGCGATTTCCAATGTGTTTTTGCCGTAATAATTCAAAACCGCCGTTCTAAAAATTTTCGCTTGATCTTCTGGCATTTTCAAAATAAACTTTTCTTCCAAAAAATCTCTGCCATATTTTTTAAGTATGGCTTGCCCTTCTTCAATTCGTGATTTTTGAATTTGTGTTGGTCTTATACCCCTTGTAATCTTGTCAACCTCTGTAATCCCATTCGTCCAAAGAGCGGTCACCTTTTCAGTTGCAAATTGGATTCTTTGATTTATTCTCTGTGTTGTCACATCATATTTAAGTGCAAGTTCAGCATGTGACAAATCGTTGAAATAATAATCAACAAAAATATCTCTGTCACGCTTTGCAAGTAAAGGCAAAATCTGCCCTTTTACAAATTCCAACTCAATACTTCCATGAACAGCATCTGACAAAAATCTGTGGTCTTGCAAAGTGTCCAACACTTCAGTTTCATCATCGTCATCAAATACCTTATCATTTAAACTGTATGTTGGTTTTTCTTTGCTGACTTTTCTCAGCAAAATATCATATTTAAATTCAATGCACTTTCCAAGATAAGTCGAAAATCGTTTACCCTTTGAAATATCAAAAGTTTCAATCGCATCCATTGCTGCGAAAACGCCTTCTTGAGCAAGGTCCTCGCGTTCTCTATATTTTGATGAATGAGCAAAACTTGGATGAAATTTGCGAACAAAAAAAACTATCAACTTCATGTTGCCATAAATCACTTCGTCTCTTATCTTTTTATCGCCAGTTTCCTTATATTTTCTAATCAATTCACATGACTGCTGGTTTGTAAGTTCAACCGGAATGTCTGCCCAGAAACTTGGCGTGTCGTTTTCTCGCCTCATCAAAACCTCTGCAAAAATAATAACATCAAAAGCGATTCTTGTCAAGAGTCGACATAATAAAAAAAGCCCAAATTGGGCTTATTGAATACTGTCAAATCTTCATTTTGCCATTGTCCAACGACAAGGACAATCGCTGTTGTTGCAAGTGTAGTAAAGAGAACGCCCATGTTCAGCATAGGCTCTGATGGCAGATTCAATGGCATATCTGATAATTTACCCCAAAATCGCATCGAATTTAGGTTTCATTTTTTCTTCGCCTTTGTCATTTCCAATCGCAACCATTTCAAGTGAAAGTGGTTTTTGACACACTGGACATTTAGACAAAAACTTCATTGCTAATTCTATTAAGTTTCTCCTTCTGAGCCTTAAAAATTGCCTTTGTCAACATTATTATAGTCAATACTTCATCATTTTACAAGAAATTTGTCGAAAAAATCTTTTTCAGTCAAAATTTCCACTCCAAGGACTTTTGCCTTATCTAGTTTGCTGCCTGCCTCCTCACCTGCTAAAACATAAGAAGTGTTTTTTGAAACTGATGAAGCAGTCTTTCCGCCATTTTCCTCAATCAATTTTGTCATTGCAGGTCGAGTGTAATTTGGAAGCGTGCCCGTCAAAACAAAAGTAAGCCCAGACAATGCATCTGATTTTGATGAATTGTTGTTTTGAGGCTTAACCCCTGCCTGCAAAAGTCTTTCAATCTCTTTAAGGTTGTCCTCATCGGCGAAATAGTCAACTATGTTC
>CAZQFT010000135.1:0-2676 GCA_964592565.1 uncultured Lachnospiraceae bacterium | reverse complement strand
ACTTAGATTTATAAAATATTATGAAAACTTGCCCCCATAAAATGCTGATATTTTTCAACATAGTGTTTTATTATTTCAAGCGAAACAAAAAATTCAATTGGCTCTTCCTCATCTATGTATGTTTTTAATCTAACTATCTCAATCCCAAGTTGTTCGATTGATTTATGATTGACAAGAAAGCATAATTTACCTTCATTGTTGTCCCAAGCATAATTTAAGTTATCAACCAAACTTGCAACCTCTCCATTTACTATTCCATTTTCCTTGGCGGTTTTTTCAATTTCATAAGCAAACTCTTTCACCTCAACCAGCGAAGACCTAACAAGCATATCTTCAACATAACAAATCACCGCAAGAACTCCCAGAATAATAAGAACTCCAACCAGTTTAATCCAAATCCCCTTTGTCATTCTTGCACCTGCCCAACCGGTTCGACTTGTAAAACTTGATATTTTTGTCCAAACTTTTGAAGATATATCGAACCATTTTTATCTATCGTAAGCAGCAAAACATCTTTTATCTTCTTTATGTTTGCTTGCTTAAGAATTTCCATAAGTTTAACCTCATCAATATGTGCTATTTTCAAGTTTTCCTTGTTTAGCCTACCCTCATTTATAAGATTGACAGGGATTGCACTTTTGTCAACATCAAGTTTCATATCTTGCACCGTAACCGGAGCAAATCCGCTCTTGGGCAATACACTCATTTTTCCATTTGTTTCCATAATAGCATATTGAACTTGCTCCAAACTGAAATAGCCACATCCGCGGATTGCTTCAAAAACATCGTCTACCGACATATTCAAATTCTTTAATGCTTTATAATCAATTCCGTCTGGATTTATAACAATAACAGGTTTCCCGCTCAAAAAATGAGCGAATTTACTCGAAATCTGAGAAAAGAATGAAAGAGCAAAATGCAAGACTACAAGCGTAAACACTGGCACAACTCCATGCAAAACCGGAACAGACACTTCAGCCATAGGAATCGTTGCTAGGTCTGCAATAATAAGCGTCAAAACAAGTTCAAAGGGTTGCATTTGCCCAAGTTGCCGCTTTCCCATAAGCCTATACAGAAACAACACGACTAAATAAATTATTACCGATCTAAATACAATTGTTAACATGCATTTATTATAAGTAAAATTCAAAAAAATCCTCATTTAAATGAAAATTTTTATATTTTTTCAACTTTTTTTTGATTTTTTTTGTTTAGTTTTATTAATTTTTGTATTTGTTAAAATTTTTTCTTTAATTTTAACTAAAATAACTTGATAATCGACAGCATTAAAGCAAACACAAAGCAACACAAAAATAATCACTCCAACACAACATGACAAACACAGGTCAACAAAAAGAGGGAAAACATACGACAGCAATGAACTAAGAAACGAAGTAATTGCAACAGTTGGCAAAGACAGTACAAACATGAGGAGAAGATTTTTTGAAATATCTATCTTAATGTTTAGCCTCTTCTTTAGCATAGCCAAGTTCAAAGTCGCAGAAACAACACTTGATATACCCAGTCCCAAAATCAATGCATTTATGCCAATATATTTTGGAAGAAAAATTATGCAAGCAAACATGAAAACAGCACCTAAAAGGTAGTTTATAAACGACTTTACTTCAAGTCCTACAGAATTTAAGATTGCTGAGGTTATGTTTGTTATTCCCATTGGGACCATAATCCAAGCCGCATACTGCAGAAGTTGTCCACTAAGCACATCATTATATATCAAAATCCCCATTTTATCGCCGATTGCGGTGAAGACTGGAACGATTAAAAAAGAAACAAATACAGAAAACAAAAGTGAGGTTTTTACACGATTTTCAATGTGCCTTTTGTCATTCTGCACAAATGCCATTGAAATATCTGGCACAAGTGCGGTCGCAAGCGAACCAATAAGGGCGGAGGGCAAATATAGAAACGGCATTGTCATCCCCACTGCCACACCATACAAACTCATCGCCTGCGCGGTGGTATATCCAGCCTTTATAAGTTGCGCAGGCAAAATAAGTGCAATCAACGGCTGGGCGAAACTGCTGACAACTCTTACACCTGTTATTGGTGCAGATTGACGAATTAGTGTTTTATAGATTTTGGAAGGCTTGCCCATTTTGCCACCAGAGAAGAAGTATAAAAGCACAACAAAAAGTGCAGACACAAAGCACGAAAGCGTGAAAGACCATGCAACAGACATTGCATTTTGAAGAGCAGTCATTCCAGAAGCCAAAATCAATACACAAACAACAATTTTAACAACCTGCTCCAAAAGTTCCGAGGCACACAGTCCAAAATAATTATCATTTCCCCACATCGCACCCCTAAACACGCTGTAAATTGAAGAAAAAATAAGCGATGGCAACAAAATAATTAAAATATTCATGCAATTTTCGTCAGTAAAAAGATTGCTGAACAAGTTTCTGAACAAAAATACAATCAAACATAAAATTATACTTACAGCAAGCCCAACAAACATACTTGTTGTAACAAGTGTAGATATTCCCTTTTTGTCTGCCCCAACCCTATAACTTGCAGTCATTCGTGAAATTATAAGAGTAAAACCACTTGACACAATTGTAAGCAATACCATAAAAACAGAGAGTGCCACTTGATAAAGCCCTAACGCCTCCGCACCTATTGCTCGAGAAAGAAAAATCCTAAAGAAAAACCCAA
>CAZQFT010000134.1:0-2698 GCA_964592565.1 uncultured Lachnospiraceae bacterium | reverse complement strand
TTTTACACTTAAAGCATATTGTGTCATGTTGCGTTTCAGCAGCAGCCCACTCATTCTCAGGGCTACCGCTTTTTGTAAATTCATAATATTCCTCTCTTATAAGAATTTTAGCAAAAGTATTATGATATGCATGTCAATAACTATTGACCAATAGGTTTTTACATAGCAATATTTTCGGCTTTTTGTGAAATTTTATGTATTTTGCCATAAAAAAATAAAAATTTTTGAAATCTGTGAAAAAAAATAAAAAAGTTTGCGTGTTTGTGTTATAATGAACATGCATGCTAGTACGGCATTAAACATAAAAAACGAGGGGAAAATGAGCAAACTTAAAGAATTTTTCAATAAAGTTAAATCAAATGCGGGGTTGATGAATTTATTGTGCGTGCTTTCAATTTTGATTGTTGTTTTTACTGTTGTGTTGCTTTGTATCGGATACTCTGACACAGTTTTGGGATATATAATGTACCCACTTTCTGCTTTGGCATTTATATTTTTGGTGTATTGTATTGTAATATTTGTTCCGAAATTAAAAAATCAGATTATAAAAACTATGAAAAAGTTTAAGTTCACAAATGAATTACTAGAAAGTTATGGCTACAGAACAGTAATTTTTGCAAGTTGTTCTTTTATTATAAACATTGCATATGCTGTGGTGCATGCAGTAATCGCAATCATGTCTGGCTCAGTTTGGTACGGCGCTCTTGCAGGATATTACATTTCAATCAGTTTAATTCGCGGAATTCTGGTTGCGAATTATCGTAAAAGAAAACGAAAGCATGATGAGTTTGGCGTTGAAAGACAAATCAAATCTTATAGAAATTCTGGAGTTTTACTTCTATTTTTAAACCTTGCTCTTTCGGCAGCGATTATACAAATGATTGTCTCAAATCAAGGATTTCAATATGCGGGAATTATGATTTATGTTAATGCCATCTATGCTTTCTGCAAACTTGGATTATCAATTAAAAATCTTGTCAAAGTAAAAAAACAAGAGGATTATATGGTGAAGGCAATTAAGTATATAAGTTTTGCAGATGCACTTGTTTCAATTTTGGCATTACAAACCGCTCTGCTTCACGCATTTGCACAAGATTATCATCCTTGGATTCCAAACATGATTACTGGGGCAATTGTTTCATCCTCTATTATTGCAATGGGCATTTACATGATAGTAAAAGGACAAATTGCTTTACATCGACTAAAAAATCAAAGGACAGTTCTTTTTGTTGAAAATAAAGACAATGATGAGTTAAATAATGCACCACGAAATAAAAAATAAAAACACCCAAGAATTGAGTGCTTAAACAAAGGAGTATGTAAAGGCAGCCTTTTGGCTGTCCTTTTATTTAATAACGAAATATTCTGAAGAATCCGCAGCAATCGCATCTTCTTTGGCAACGGCAGCAAGGTCGGCGATTTTGACTATTATTGCTTTTAGAAATTTTCTTATCTTGATTTTCTTTGCGGTTATGGTTTTCATATTTATTATCGAAATCATATTCATACTCTAAATCATATTCAGCATAACGGTCTTCAATATCCTCGCTGTAGAAGTTTTTTTTGTTATCCTTATTATCATCTTGGCAATCCCAGTTTATTTCTGGTGGAAAATTGCTGTAACATGGTCTGCAGAACCAACATTTTTCTCTCTCAAACTTATCGTGAGAAATAACTCTGTTCTGCCTTGAATTTCTTTGACAATTATTCATCTTTTCTCCTTTGCAAAATGAGCAAAACATTGCTCAAATTCAGTTTATTCAAAGAAGTTATTGCATGTGCTATATAAAGCAAAAGTTGTCAGAAAGAAATGCATTATTTACAAAATTGCTTATTCTCGCAAATGTTCGTTAAAGAGAAAATAAAAAAAGTGCCAAACTGACACTCAACTTAAACTGGTTGGCTTGAGTGGACTCGAACCACCGACCCCCACCTTATCAGGGTGGTGCTCTAACCGACTGAGCTACATTCCTTTATACTTCTTGCATTCCTAAAAACGCAAGGTTAGTATAATACATTATTCGACCCATTGTCAAGCCATTTTTGCAAGTTTTTACAACTTTTGTTAATTTCTTAGAAAAATATCGTTGTGATATAGTTTGTTAAATTTGGCAGAGTGTTGTTAATATAGTCGTCTATTTTTCTATAACGATTTTCATTTGCATAATCGTTGCTTGCATATCTTTCCAAGTTGCAGTCATCATCAAAGTAAAATCTCACAAAATTGAGGTCGTCATAAGCTTGCTGATACAACTCTGTTTCCGCAAAGTAAATTGCCATAGTGTTTTGTATTGAGGCAATCTCCTCTTCTGTGATTTGAACTTCTTTTGTGCTTCCTTTCATACTTTTGTAATAATTGATGAACTGACTTTTTGCATGGTTATATGTGCTGAGAATTTCCTCCATATATGAGTTTGCATCAACACTTGCAACAGGAACCCTGCAATCGAACGAGTCAACGACAAATGAGAAGAACCCTTCAAAGATTCTGATATTAATGCCGTGTTCAAGCACCTTGAACACTTCTCCTTCTCTGTTTACATCTTCAGCGTAATCAATCTTTGTGTAAACGCTTGCAGTTATTTCTTCAATTACATTCGCAAGATTAAAGCATTGATAGATAAAATCTCTATATGCTTTTTTATAGTTTACCACAAAAACCTCTTTGCTTGAAAGACCATAGTGAGAGGTGTCCTTA
>CAZQFT010000133.1:0-2700 GCA_964592565.1 uncultured Lachnospiraceae bacterium | reverse complement strand
GTAAGAGTTTTCTCATCTTCCTCTTTCTCAACTTGCACACTTTCTTCGTTTTGTACAAGATTTTTTACGAGAAATGTCAATAATTCGTCCATATTATCTCCTTAAATTTAACCCAAAAACTTATTTGCTTTCAATTGCACCGCTCTTAACCAAAACAGATTTTGCAGTTTCAGTTGGTTGAGCACCATTTTTGAGCCATTTTTGTGCTTTTTCATTATCAATCTTGATTTCAGCAGGATTTGTAAGTGGATTGTATGTTCCAAGAAGGTCAATATATTGTCCATCTCTTGGGCTTGTAGAATCAGCAACAACTACGCGATAGAAAGGTGATTTTTTATCTCCCATTCTTGTCAATCTAATTTTAACAGCCATTTTTCTTCTCCTTTTATAGATTTTTGAAAGATTTTCTTTCGTTTTATATATAAATCAAAACAAGCGTTTTGAGATATATCAATTTTTTAGCAGGTTTTACAGAAAACCTTGTAAACTTTTGCCTTCCCAATTCAAGGGTTTAATTTTTGATTGATTTTATAACTTTTCAATCTTCAACTTCAAATTCAAGTCAAATTTTTCAGGCCAATTAAATCCTAGCCGAAAAATCCTCTCATTCCACGCTTTCCCTTAAGTTGTTTCATCATTTCTTTTGATTGTTCAAACTGCTTCAAAAGTGTGTTTACTTGTTGGATTGTTGTTCCACTGCCTTGAGCAATTCTTTTGCGGCGACTTGCCTTGATAATGTCAGGATTCAAGCGTTCTTCGCGTGTCATGCTTTGAATAATCGCCTTGTTGACAGCAAGTTGTTTTTCATCAACTTGAACACCTTTCAATTTGTTTGCCATCCCCGGAATCATCCCAAGCAAATCGTTGATATTTCCCATTTTGCTGAGTTTTTCCATTTGCACAAGATAATCCTCGAAAGTAAACGAATTTTCACGCAACTTTTCGGTCATCTTGCGAGCCTCTTCTTCAGTTACGGCTTCTTGTGCCTTCTCGATAAGCGAAAGCACATCCCCCATACCCAAAATTCGACTTGCAATGCGGTCTGGATGGAAAGGTTCTAAGTCACCAATCTTTTCGCCAACACCAGAAAATTTGATGGGTTTTCCAGTAATTGCCTTAATTGAAAGCGCAGCACCACCACGAGTATCACCATCAAGTTTTGTAAGAACAACACCTGTTATATCAAGGTCATTGTTGAAACTTTCACTGATTGTCACAGCATCTTGACCGGTCATCGCATCGACAACAAGTAAAATTTCAGTAGGTTTAACCTCTTTCTTGATATCCTTAAGTTCTTCCATCAACTCTTGATTGATGTGAAGTCGACCAGCAGTATCAATGATTACAGTGTCAAATCCTTGCCTTTTTGCATGTTCAATCGCTTGTTTTGCAGTCTTTACAGGATTTTGAGTGCCTCTTTCAAAAACTTCAGTATTTGCAGTTTTTCCCACAACTTGAAGTTGATTGATCGCTGCAGGTCTGTAAATATCACAAGCAACAAGTAAAGGCTTCTTACCGCTCTTTTTAAGGTAGGCCGCAAGTTTTCCACACATGGTTGTCTTACCAGCACCCTGAAGCCCACACATCATAATTACAGTTGGTGGGTTTGAAGCAATTGCAAGCTTTTGGTTGTCAGAGGAAATGAGTTTTATAAGTTCGTCCTTAACAATCTTAATAACCATTTGTCCCGGAGTAAGACTTTTCATTACTTCTTCGCCGCTCGCCTTTTCACTTACATCGGCAACAAATCTTTTTGCAACCATATAGTTTACATCGGCCTCAAGCAAAGCAATTCTTACCTCACGCATTGCTTCTTTGATTTCAAGTTCAGTCAACTTTCCTCGTTTTGTCAATTTGGAAAATATGTGATTAAATTTTTCAGATAATGATGAAAATAATGCCATTTATAAATCCTTTAAAATTTGTTCGACTTTTTCTTTTATTTTTAATTCTTCTGTAAACTCACTTAAGTTGGTCAACTTCTCAATAAGTTCATCCTTTTTGTTGCAGATACCTAAAGCGGTTTCATATTCCTTAAGTTTTTTGCAAGACTTGTCAATCGCATCAAGCACAGCCTGCCTTGAAATGTTACGCTCTGCCGCAATTTCTGCTAAGGTCATGTTATATTCAAAATATTCTGTCATAATTTTCTGTCTGTCATCGCTCAACAAATTCCCATAAGTTGCAAGCAATTTTCCGATATAGACAAAATCTTGAAGTTCAATCTTAGACATTAACACGCCCCTTTATGTCAAGCATTTTTGCTTTACACCCAATTATAACACAACATTTGTAATTTTGCAACAGTTTTAAGAAAATTTTTAGGTAATTTTAAATTCTTTTAATGAATTTATTTAATAATCAATATATTGTGTAGTATGCATTGCATAATACACAAGATTTACGGTAAAAGATTTAAAATTATTGTATTACTTATGTGATAATAAACAGGATTTAAGAATAATCTCCCATCACTAAGTTTTAAAACCCCTTGGTTTAAATAGTCTTGATAATATGGATTTTTTGTGTCTTGCACATTGCAATAATATCCCATATTGCGTCTGTCAAAACCTGAATTTTCCCATTTCCATTTTTATTTAAAATCTTATAGACGTGAAAACGACAACCTGGCGCAACGCCATGAAACCCATATTGCATCAAATTGCCCCCAATGATTCCTAAGATATGCGTTCCATGACC
>CAZQFT010000132.1:0-2718 GCA_964592565.1 uncultured Lachnospiraceae bacterium | reverse complement strand
AAAAAAATTTTGCTTCGACTGGGTCTACGAGTTTATATTTAAGTTCTTCATCAAATTTTTTTAAAGTTGGCGGAAAAGAATTCCCTATGTGAAACACAAGGGAAGGACAATCAAAAATGGTTCTGTCTAAGTCAATTGCGATTTTCATATCTTAAATTATACCTAATTTAAATTAAAAGTCAATTATAAATAAAAAATTTTCAAAAAAATGAATAAATATGCAAAAAATGTTTGATTTATTCATTTTGATTGTGTTAAAATGAAAACAAGTAGGGGGGTGCGTATGTTTTTGTATATGTTTGGAATGTTGGATTTTGACAAAAATGACAAAGTTTGCGAGGTTGTATCTAAGAGAGATAACGTCGTATTGTTGGATAAAAATCGAGCACGCTCAAACTATTTGTATTTGCTTTCAAAATACAATCAAAAACTTGCAGAAGAAATGGGGGTAAAAATTTCAGATTTCTTTAAAACCGAACTGAGCAATGTGCTGACATCTGTTGAAAATGGCGGAAATTTTGAGAAGGCAAAAGCGCTTGTTCTGTCCAATTGTGTGACAATGTTGCAAGAAACAGCAGTAGAAAATGTTTCGGACAAAAAACTTATTGAAACTCTTAATGAATGTGTTTCGCTTGATGACGAGTTGTTTGCAAAGAAATTCAGCAAAGCAGACAATAATCTTCACCTTCAATACATAATCACAAACATTTCAGGCAGTATCTTTGATAATATCTTTGCACTTAAGACAAAAGACCTTTCAGATGTAAAAACAAAGAGTAAACTTTTCAAAGAAATCATCAAATATAATGGACTTATGCTTGCTTCTACAAAAGTTAAAAACAATGAACTTTCTCATGAAGAATTTAAAACTGTTGAGCCTGCAAAGCCGGCTGCTTTTGTTACGATTAATATGAATTGCTAGGATTTGAGTTAAAATTAGATGATATAATGTTTTATCGATTTTCAAAGGAAAAAGGATTGTCTTTTTCTTTTTTATTTTTGTGAAAATTTTATTGAAAAAATTTGATTAAACACTTGACAAACATGTGTTTGATGTATTAAAATAAGTTCGTCCATGTTTGATGGCGACTTTTTTATTGTTAGCCCCAATAAGGTCGTTCGGAGAGCAATTTATTAAAATAAAAAGAAGATTGAGGAGAAAAAATGAAAACATATATGGCAAATCCAGCCACTGTTGAAAGAAAGTGGTTTGTTGTAGATGCAACAAATATGCCACTCGGCAGACTTGCAAGCCAAGTTGCTGACATTTTGACTGGTAAAAATAAAACTATTTATACACCAAATGTTGACACAGGAGATTTCGTAATCGTGTTGAACTCTGACAAAATCGTGTTGACTGGAAAGAAACTTGAACAAAAGAAACTTCGTTATCACACAGGGTACATTGGCGGTCTTAAAGAAGTTGGCTATGACACACTCATGGCAAAAGACTCAACTAAGGTTGTTGAAAAGGCAGTAAAAGGCATGCTTCCAAAGAACTCTCTTGGAAGAAAGCAAATCACAAGATTGCATGTTTATAAAGATGGAACTCACAACCATGAAGCACAAAAGCCTGAAACAGTTACATTAAAAGGAGCAAGAGAATAATGGCTAAACAAAACAAGGGTGGTTGCTTTATCGCAACTGGAAGAAGAAAATCATCTATCGCTAGAGTTCGTTTGTCTTCTGGCAATGGAAAAATTGAAATCAACGGAAAACACATTGATGAATATCTCCAAAGAGATACACTCATCTTGATTGCAAAACAACCATTGACACTTACATCAACACTTGATAAGTTTGATGTTTCTGTAAATGTTGTTGGCGGTGGAATCGCTGGTCAAGCAGGTGCAATCTGCCACGGAATTGCAAGAGCACTTTTGAAAGTAAGTGAAACTTACAAGAAAGAACTTAAGGACGCTGGACTTCTTACTCGTGACCCAAGAATGAAGGAAAGAAAGAAATACGGTCTTAAGAAAGCGAGAAAAGCATCTCAATTCTCAAAACGTTAATCTCAAAATGCAAAACACATCTTCGGATGTGTTTTTTGTTTGCTGCTGCAAACTTTTTGCTTGGAAGCAAAGTGCATTTTGAGATTGTGGCTTTGTCGTGCTCACCCTTGCAAGCAAGTTCGCACTCCGCGCCATAGATTTCAAGAAGTGTGGCGTTGAGGCTAGAAATTGGTTTTGATTGGAAAATATTGAAAAATAAGTGCTGACAAAAATGAATATGCGTTAATTGATTAGTATATTTTGAGAATTTTTATTTATAAAGAGGACACATCTTCGGATGTGTTTTTTGTTTGCTTCTGCAAACTTTTTGCTTGGAGGCAAAATGCATTTTGAGATTGTGGCTTTGTCATGCTCACTCTTGCAAGCAAGTTCGCACTCCGCGCCATAAAAATCAATGAATATTGTGGCTTTGTCGTGCTCACCCTTGCAAGCAAGTTCGCACTCCGCGCCATAAAAATCAATGAATAAGGTTGTTTTTGTTAAAATTCTGAGAAAATAAGGATTTTTCTTAAAAATTTTAATAAGTTTGTCAAAATATGCTTTAATTTGTTTTGTAAAAATAGCAGAGTTGTGTAAAATAAAATTAGGAAAGACTGAGCGGGCTTGAAATTTTTGTTAAAAATCGCCAATGCGATGAAAAATAAAACAAGCAGTTTCGTCAACGATTGACAATGAACACAAATATAAACTTTATTTTCCTCGTTAA
>CAZQFT010000131.1:0-2732 GCA_964592565.1 uncultured Lachnospiraceae bacterium | reverse complement strand
AGTCGCATTATATGTTTGTCCGAATAAGCCATAATATTGATTGTTCGTCGAAGAAGGGGTTATTGTCATGTTTGAAATAATTTTATAATTTCCGTCAAAAACTCCGCGAAAAGAATATGACGAATTTCCAATTGGTGTCCAACTTGAAACTGTTGACAAATCAAGGTTTTCTGTAAGTTTAAAATAATAGCCACTGTAAGTTGTGCCAGCATTTACATTTGTAGCAAGCGTTTGCAAGTCTGAAACAAACGAGATTTCGTATGGACTTGCAGATGTGCCACTCCCAGACCAGTTTGCGTCAACTGGTGCAGTAATTTCGCTTTGACTTGAATTGTCATTTTGTGGATTAAGCGAAGATAAAGAAACCCCTACGAATGTAGCAGTAAATGCAACAAAAACAATCATAAGAATTGAAAATAATTTCTTCAAAATTTACCCCCCCCCGCAAAACATTACGAGGAAAATAAACTACGTTCAGAACATCTCGGCAAGTCGACTTTTACTTTGTATTAATTTCTGTTTACATACAAAAAATCAAAGCCCAAAGTCTTTTCAAATATATTCTACACAATTCATCCATTTTTACAAAACGATTTTACACATTTTTCAAATAAATTTTATTTATAAATAAAATAAGATAAGAAAATGGGTCTCAATTTTCTTTAAATTTAAACTCGTTCTTTACATATTTTCTATTTTTTACTTTCTAATATTTCACTCTATTTCTATAAAACAAAAAAGACCAAAGATTGGTCAATTTTTTATTAATTTTTGATTTTCTATTTCTTATATTTTTTGTCAATAATTCCACCGCCTAAGCAAGTGCCATCTTCGGTGTAAAGCACAACAAATTGCCCTTCTGTAATTGCACGCTGTTTTTCAACAAAATCAACCTTAATATGTGTGTCATCAAGCACTGTAACATGCACCTTTTGGTCTGGTTGACGATATCTGAATTTTGCAAGACAATCAAATTCTTTTTCAGTCGGAACTTCTGGAATCCAATTGAAAGTGTCCGCATAAAGTCCATCAGTAAACAACTCTTCACATTCACCTTGCGAAACATACAAAATGTTCTTTTCAAGGTCTTTCTTCAAAACAAACCAACGCTCTCCATTGCCGTCCTGTCTTCCGCCCAAATTAAGTCCACGACGTTGTCCGATTGTGTAATACATCAACCCCTCGTGACGCCCAACAACTTTGCCATCAAGCGTACAAATATCTCCTGCCTGTGCCGGCAAAAATTGTTTCAAAAACTGTCTGAAATTACGCTCTCCAATGAAACAAATTCCTGTCGAATCCTTCTTCTCTGCGGTTGAAAGGTCAAGTTCTTTGGCAATTTCACGCACTTGAGTCTTTTCAATATCTGCAAGTGGGAAAACAACTGAAGAAAGTTGGTTTTGGTTGAGTTGATTTAAGAAATAAGTTTGGTCTTTTGACAAGTCTTTTGATTTTTGCAAATATGTTTTTCCATCCTTGACATATGTCTTGGCATAATGCCCAGTCGCAATCATGTCTGCACCAAGTTGTTTTGCCTTTTCCAAAAATGGACCAAATTTGATTTCGCGATTGCAAAGCACATCAGGGTTTGGCGTACGCCCAGCCTTATATTCGTCCAAAAAATATTGAAAAACGCGTTCATAATATTCTTTTGCATAGTTCACAGAAAAATAAGGTATACCAATTTTTGTGCATACGCGTTTTACATCTTCATAATCTTCTTCAGCCGTGCATTGTCCGTCTTGTTCGTCCCAATTTATCATGAAAAGACCGATTACATCATGTCCCTGTTGTTTCAATAAATACGCAGCAACTGACGAATCAACACCACCCGAAATTCCAACAACTACTCTCATCAGTTTTCTTCCTTTTTGTCTTCTTGTGCAACATTTCTATCAGAATTTTCTTGCACAACCACTTCAACTTCGGCAACTTTCTCATCCTTAGTTTCCGAATTTTTATTTTTACGCTTAGTTTTTTTTGTTGTGGCACTATCTACAATTTCAACTTCAGATTTATGTTTCTTTTTCAAATCTGCTTTTTCAGCCTTGATTTCCTTCTTAATTTGTTCAAATTCTTTGCGTGCATTTTCTGTAACATTGTCAGGGATGTCAACAATTACAGGAACTTTAAATTTTTTCGTGCTTACATAAATCAAACTAACAATCCACGCAAGTGCCATAATTCCAATCGGCAAATAAAGATAGTATGTTTCAAGATATTCAACCATTTGTGCGTTGAAAACTGTACAAAAAATCAAATATACAAAAGAGGCACTCATGAGTCCACCTTTCACATATTTTCCAACATAATAATAATGCCCTCCAACAAGTCCAAAAAAGAAAACATAAAGCATAAGTTTAAACCAACTTACATCGCTTGGATATTGATTTGTGTAAATGATAAAATCTTTATCAAATTTGCGTATCTTTTTCTTTGCCGCCTTATTTGAAGCAAACTGCATGCGCGAAAAAATCAATCCGCACTCTTCACATTTTTCTTGTGCAGGCAAACATTTATTTCCACACCTTGGACATTTTTTATATTTTGGATATTTTCTTTTGAATTTCATTTGTAATTATTTTAATAATCTTACAAAATTTTGTCAAGCATAGTGCCACAATAAAGCAAATTTTGTTTTAAACATTAAAAAATGAGTTAACAAATCAATTTAAAAAACTGCTTTAACCTCTAAGAAATCATGCCTGACACTTAAATCAAATGATTTTAGA
>CAZQFT010000130.1:0-2765 GCA_964592565.1 uncultured Lachnospiraceae bacterium | reverse complement strand
AATAATCAAAACTATGCCATAGGCACATGGGATTTTATATCCCTTTGACGGAAACTGAGCAACTGGCATCAAAACCTTCTTTGGCTTTGCAAATTTCTTGCAGTGCTTAATCATGTATGAGATTTCACTAAGCACCAAGCCAACCTCTGCCATATAACTTTCAACCTCACACTTATTGAGATCCTTCTTCAAGGCATCAAAAATCTCACCTTTCATTTCAATAATATTTTTCTTTAAAAGTTTCAATGCTTTTATGCGACTTTCACAAGATTTAAAAGGACCATTAGGCAACAATTCTTTCTGTTTTTGAATTTGTTTCAAAATTTCGTTCTTATCCATTTTTTACCTCGCAATAAATTTTTTCAAACATATCAGTTGTCCAAAGTACAGGCACAGGATAAAGAGGATTTGCCTCTTTCTCTGCAATCTTTGCCAATGCAGAGATGTCATCTTCCTCAATCTCGTCAATTTTGGTTGGAATGTTCATATGCTCATTCATTGCTTCAATTTTTTCAATAAAAATCTTTGCTCCAACTTCCTTTGATGTCTTCTCATCAAAAAGTCCAGCATAGACGCCCATCTTCCAAAGTTTTTTATAAATCTTCTTTCCGTATGCTTTCAAAACATAAGGCAAAATAACGGCGTTTGCAAGCCCATGCGCTGTGTTATATTTTCCGCCCAAGGTGTGTGCAATTGCATGCACGTATCCAACATATGACTTTGTAAAAGCAACTCCAGCCTCATAGGCAGCAATCAACATCTTTTCCCTTGCCTGCAAATTCTGACCATTGTCGTAAGCCTCTGTCAAATTTTCAAAAATCGCCTTGACTGCAGATAAAGCACATTGCCTTGTTTGTTTAGTCGTACTTCTGCCAATAAACGCCTCAATTGCGTGGGTCAAGGCATCCATTCCAGTTGTCGATGTGATATGCTTTGGAAGCCCAACTGTAAATTTTGCATTTAAAAGTGCATAACGAGGAATGAGAGAAAAATCATTAATTGCATATTTGTGTCTTGTTTCACTGTCTGTAATAACCGCCGCAAGAGTCGTTTCACTTCCTGTTCCAGCAGTCGTAGGCACAGCAATCAAAAGTGGAATTTTCTTCCTAATTTTCAAAACACCTTTCATCTGTCCAAGCGTTTTCTTAGGTCGAGCAATTTTTGCCCCCATAGCCTTTGCACAATCCATAACAGAACCGCCCCCAAAAGCAATAATTGCCTGACAACTGTTTTCTTTATAGATTTTCAATGCTTCTTCAACATTTTGAGTTGTTGGATTAGGAACAACTCCGTCATAGAGAGCAACCTTAATTCCGTTTTCACCAAGCGTTTCTTCAAGTGATTGCGTAAGTTTCAAACCACGAATTGACTTGTCTGTAACCAACAAAATATTCTCAATCTTCTTCTCTTGAAGAACCGCAATGACATCATTATCCGTTTTCAAAACCTGAGGCTCTCTGTATGGCAAAAGAGGCAAGGCAACTTTAAAAACTGTTTGATATGTTCTGCAATAAAGTTTCTTAAAAAAATTCATAATGCACTCCTATTTTTCAAAAAAGGCAACCCCAATTGCACCAGGCCCGACGTGAGTTCCAATTGTACTACCAATCAAGTAGGCAGGAACATCTTCCGTATAATCCACCCAAAGATGAGAACTATCTTCAACATATCTCTTTAAAAGAGTATCATCACTTCCAGACCAAATAACCCCAAATGGCATATCAAAATCAATTCCGCCTTTTTCCTTTACAAGAGTATTAAGAAGATTATTGCCTTTTTTTGAACCTATTGCCTTTCCAATAAGTTTAACCTCTCCGTCAACGACCGCCACCACAGGTTTTACGGAAAGCAACTGGCCAGCAAATGCTGTTACTGATGAAATTCTTCCACCCATTTTCAAATATTTCAAAGTGTCAAGAACCGCCATAACATTGACCTTTGTTTTCTTTTCATCAACAATCTTTGCAACCTCGGCAGCCGAAAGCCCCTCTTTAATTAACTTCAATGCATATTGACACAAAACTCTTTCGCCAATGCAAGCATTTAAACTGTCAACAACAAAAACTTTTCCCTCAAACTTTTTCGCAGCCTCACATGCACTTTGATAAGTTCCAGAAAGTTTGGATGAAATTGTAATAACAACCAAATCATCCCCTGCAGCAACAACCTTTTCAAATTCTTCCTCAAACCTGAAAGGATTGATTTGACTTGTTTTTGGAAGTTGAGTACATTTTGCAAGTTTCTCGTAAAAATCTTTTGGCATTAAATCTACGCCATCAAAAAACTCTTCTTCCCCAAATCTAATTTCCATAGGAATCATAATAATTCCCAAATCTTCAGCCTCTTTTTGATTTATATCACTTGCTGAATCAATCATTAATTTAACCATTTTTTACTCCTCATAACTATCACAAAATTTTTGCAGATTGCTGCTTATAAGATGCAAACATTGATAAAATATCATCCTGTTTTCTTCGCTCAAACCAACGCTTGCAATGTCAACAATTTTGTCAATCTTAACTGCAATCTTCTCCGCAATTTCCTGCCCCTTCTCAGTAAGTGAAAGTGGGCTTCTATATCGTTTTTCTGTCTTTGAAGAACAAACAATATAGCCGTTGTTTTCCAAAAAGTCGATTGAGCGAGAAACTGCCGCCTTGTCCTCATCACACAAATCACAAAGTTCCTTTGCTGTTAATCCATTTTGTCTGTAAAGATAATAAAGGCAAGAAACATGCGGGCTTTTTAAATTAAATTCCTGCATCTCC
>CAZQFT010000129.1:0-2768 GCA_964592565.1 uncultured Lachnospiraceae bacterium | reverse complement strand
CCTCAATTTGAAGGTCAAACAAAAACAAAACTTGGCAACAGCGAAATGCGTACAATTGTTTATAAAGCCATGCAAGAAGCATTTGGGGATTATTTGGAAGAACACCCAAGCGAAGCAAAAGAACTTATCATGAAATCAATCACAGCACAACGCGCTCGTGATGCTGCAAGAAACGCAAGAGAACTTACAAGAAGAAAAGGTGCACTTGAAAGCACAACCCTCCCAGGGAAACTTGCAGACTGTTCTGAGAAAGACAGCAGTTTGTGTGAAATTTACATCGTGGAAGGAGATTCCGCTGGTGGCTCTGCGAAACAAGGTCGTGACCGCCGTTTCCAAGCGATTTTGCCACTTAGACGTAAAATCTTGAACGTTGAAAAGGCGCGCCTTAACAGGATCCTTGAAAACGCCGAAATCCGTGCAATGATAACAGCATTTGGTGCTGGTACGGGAAATGATTTTGATGAAAGCAAACTTCGTTACAACAAAATCATCTGTATGTCCGATGCCGACGTCGATGGCTCTCACATCAGAATTTTGCTTTTAACATTCTTCTTCCGCTTTATGCGCCCACTTATCGAGAATGGTCACGTTTATGCTGCGCAACCACCTCTTTATAAAGTTGCTCGCGGAAAGGAAACATTATATTTCTACAACGATGAAGATTTGAATAAATGGTTTGATGAGAACGGCAGAAAGGGAACAACCTTGCAACGCTATAAAGGTCTTGGTGAAATGAATCCAGACCAACTTTGGGAAACAACAATGAATCCTGAAAACCGCATCCTTCTTCAAGTAACGATGGAAGACGCAATTGAGGCAGACAAATTGTTCAGTCAACTCATGGGCGAAGACCCAGAGCAACGCCGTCAATTCATCGAAGAAAACGCAACTTTGGTTAAAGACCTTGACGTGTAACAATTGACAAGTTGTGATATGGGCATTTTACCCCAGAACAACGCCGTCAATTCATAGAAGAAAACGCAACCTTAGTTAAAGACCTTGACGTGTAACAATTGACAAGTTGTGATATGGGCACTTTACCCCATAACAAAATTCAAATGCAAAAAACAAAAACAGGAGAAAAGGCATGAAAGTCGTAACTATATGCGGAAGTTTAAAGTTTGAAAAAGAAATGATTGAAATTTCGCAAAAACTTGAACTTGAAAAAGAATATTGCGTAATTCAATGTGTATATGGACTTAAAAATATTACTCCAAAGCAGGCTGAAACCTTAGCAAGAATACATTATCAAAAAATCGACATTTCAGACGCAATATATGTTGTCAACATCGGTGGTTATATCGGAGAAAGTTGCAGAAAAGAAATTGAATATGCTAAAAGCAAAAACAAAGAAATTATCTATCACGAATAGTTATTACAAAATAAAAAATGGGGAAAGAAAATGAGTAAAAAAGATGAAGAAACAAGCAGACAAAGTTTAAGAGAGATGATTGAAAAAGAAAAAGTTCAACCAATCGAAGTTGTTGGAGAACTTAAAAAGTCTTTCATTGCCTACGCTATGGCCGTAAATGTAAGCCGTGCAATTCCTGATGTAAGAGATGGATTAAAGCCTGTTCACAGAAGAATTTTGTTCTCTATGGGCGAACTTAACAACTTCTATAACAATCCACACAAAAAGTCTGCCAGAATTGTCGGTGAAGTTATGGGTAAATATCACCCACACGGAGACAGTTCAGTTTATGACGCACTTGTAAGACTTGCACAAGATTTCTCAATCCGTTATCCACTCGTTGACGGACACGGAAACTTTGGTTCAGTCGATGGTGACCCACCTGCTGCTCAACGTTACACTGAAGCAAGACTTTCAAAGATCGCCGCACTTATGCTTGAAGATATCGACAAAGAAACTGTTGATTTCTATCCAAACTTTGACGATACTTTAATGCAACCAACTGTGCTCCCTGCAAAATTCCCTAACCTTCTTGTAAATGGTGCAGACGGAATTGCGGTTGGTATGGCAACAAACATTCCACCTCACAATTTGACGGAAGTTATCAACGGCGTTCAAGCCCTAATTGACGACCCAGATATTGACATTGAGGAACTTATCAAAATCATCCCTGCCCCTGACTATCCAACAGGCGGAATTATCATGGGAAGAACAGCCGTTAAACACGCTTACAAAACTGGTCGTGGCGGAATTTTAGTTCGTGGTCGTGCCGAAATTGAGGAAACTTCATCTGGAAGACAAAAAATTGTTATTACAGAACTTCCTTATCAAGTAAACAAAGCACGCTTCGTAACACAAATCGCCGACCTTGTAAAAAATAAAAAACTTGAAGGCATCAGCGACCTTCGTGATGAAAGTGACAGAGCAGGACTTAGAGTTGTTGTTGAAGTTAAGAAAGACGCAAACGCACAAGTTGTGCTTAACTCTCTTTACAAACACACAATGCTTCAACAAAGCAGCGGGATTATTATGCTTGCTCTTGTTAATGGCGAACCAAAAGTTCTCAACCTTAAACAAATGCTTTATTACTATCTTGAACATCAAAAAGAAGTTTGTGTAAGAAAAACTCGTTTTGACCTCAGAAAGGCAGAAGAAAGAGAACATATTGTAAAAGGTTTGGTTATTGCCCTTGCAAGCATTGATGAAGTTATTAAAACAATCAAACAATCAAAAGACAAACAAGAAGCAATTGCAAACTTAACAACAAAATTCGAACTTGATGAAGTTCAAGCAAATGCAATTCTTGAAATGAAACTTTCAAAACTTACCAGTTTGGAAGTTGAAAAATTGAGAGAGG
>CAZQFT010000128.1:0-2783 GCA_964592565.1 uncultured Lachnospiraceae bacterium | reverse complement strand
GGTAGCGCACCGCCTTGGTAAGGCGGAGGTCACGGGTTCGAATCCCGTCATAAGCTCCAAATTTTTTTCAAAAATTTGGAGCTTGGTGACGCAAACATAAAGTTTGCTCTACTAAAGCTCCTTAAATAAGAATTAGCAGTGAATTGATATCTATATCAATTTAATTTAAAAGCATTATAAATAGACATAAATTTTTTGCAAAAAAATTGGAGCTTGGTGACGCAAGTGTGTTTACACTTGCTCTACTAAAGCTCCTAATGCTACTGCGATTAGGAGTAGCAGACGATTCGGCTTGGCGTTCGCAGATATTACATATCTGCTTGGCTAGAGTTCCAAAGTTTCTACATTTATATATTGCGATAAGCCTAAAAGTTGATAAAAATTTTAAACAAAACATTTTGTTTTAATGAAATTAAAAATGATTGAATTTGATTAATATAGAATGATGGATTTAGGATTAAATTATAAAATTTGAGAATATTAACAAAAAATTTTTAACCAAACTTTATGATGAAAGCGATGAAGATTCAAGATTGACAAGAAGCAGGCATGGTCAATTAGAGTTTTTTACGACCATGGAATATATCCACAAATTTTTGAAAAGCGGAATGAAAATTCTGGAAGTTGGTGCTGGAACAGGCAGATATTCCATTGCACTTGCAAAGGAAGGATATGATGTCACTTCGGTTGAACTTGTGAAATCAAATTTGAATGTTTTGAAGAAAAACTCAAAGGGAATTAAAAACCTAAAGGCTTTTCAAGGAGATGCTCTTGACCTCTCAAGATTTGAAGGCAACTCCTTTGACATGGTTTTGGTGCTTGGACCTCTTTATCATTTATACTCAAATAAAGACCAAAACAGAGCCATTGATGAGGCGCTGAGAGTTTGCAAAGAAAAAGGAATTGCAATGTTTGCATTTATTCCAGTTCACAATTTTGTTTATGGCTGTGGAATGGATGGCAGATGGTCTGTTGTGGAAACAATAAAAGAAAACTTTACTGACGATTTTAAACCAAGGCAATTCCCAGAACAAGGATTTACAGGTTTTGAGATTGCAGATTTTAAAAAGTTGTTTAAAAATAAACCATTTAAGCCACTGCATATTGTTTCAACAGACGGCTTGATGGACTTGGAAGAAGACAGAAAAAATTTCTGTATGTCGGATGAAGAATTTGAGTTCTTTAAGAAATATCACTTAGCGACTTGCGAAAATGAAAGCATGCATGGGCTTGCATTCCACTTGCTTTACATAGGTAGAAAACGGGCTTGATTTTGCAGCATAGATATGTTATAATTGTTCATGAAAAGGAAATTTATATAAAAGAGGTGCTAAATGAAGAAAGCTGTTATAAGTGTAGATCCATTCTATTTAAAGGCGAATGTTGAAAGAGGTGTTTGTCCTTTGGATTGGTTGGTCGAGTTTTATAGAGAGTATTCTGGAAAATTGGTTATGCTTGACAAAAACCTTGTTGACTTTTTGCTGAATAAAGCAAAATATGACAGAGTTGAAGAAACCGAGCATGATGGCTATAAGCAAACTTTTACAATCGTGTGGGAGGCTACGGAAGAATGGCCAGAAACAAAGATTGTGCTCACATCTTATGGAAAAGACAAGATTGAAAAAGATGTTGACTATGAGGTAGACAGTTCAACAAATTATTATGTAATTGAAGAATTGTATGCTGATGACATTCTTGTTAATGGGCAAAAATATGCTGAAAACATGAAAACAGATAGACAAGTTATTTTGTTGATATCTCGTGAAAATGTTGCAAAAAATGAAAGAGAATTATAATAAAACAAGGGAAAAGTTTAATCCCTTGTTTTTTTTTGATAGTTTCAATGCTTTTATTTAGAGATGAAGAATCGTAAGTGTTTGTCGAGTTTATAATCCTTATCATAAATTCGAGAATAATTTTATTGAAGTTTGCTTGCTTCTTCGCAAAGGTCTGATAACCTGTCGAGTTCTGTTTCAAGTATTGGTTCGATTTTTTCAAGTTGCTTCTTGCTTATTTTCTTATAAATTGGATAAGCGGTTGCGGCAATTGCAACACCTGCAATACAAAGAATGATTCCGCCAACCAATCCACCGATTCCGCTGAGAAGCAATGCCATGCTCAATCCTCCGCCAAAGACCAATGCGCCACCAATTCCAATCGATAATGATGGTGTCATACCTGCCATGCTTTTCTTGGCTTGAAGAATGCCAATTTTTTGCAAGGCAGAGTCGACTTTGCTTTGAAGTTTGTGAAGTTCGATTTTATTTTTGATTTTTCTGTTTCTTTTAAAAGAAAGGCTGACATAAAGCAATGAAGAATCGCTCATTGCAGAACAAACCAGTTCCCAGCCCAGTGCTTCATATGCATCTGTAAGCATAAATTCCATTTCTCTTTTTACATTTACAGTTTTATAGTCATATGTTATTACTTTTTCATTTTCGCTCATATATATTTTTCTCCTGATTTTTTTTATTCCAGCGCTTGTGTTGTCAATAAAGATTATAGTATAATTGATTAAAGAATTGTTTAACAAAAATTCAAAAAGTGTTGAATTAAAGCAAAAATGGGGTGGATATGAACAAAACTAACAACTCTAGGGCAGAACACACTAAGAAAAAAATAAAAGATGCGTTTATATATTTGCTTAAGCATAAATCTTTTGATGAGATATTTGTTAAGGATATTTGCAAGATTGCATGCATCAACAGAAGTTCTTTTTATTTCCATTTTCAAGACATAAATGATCTTATTATGAAAACTGAGGCGGAGATGTCAGATGGAAT
>CAZQFT010000127.1:0-2819 GCA_964592565.1 uncultured Lachnospiraceae bacterium | reverse complement strand
TTTATTTTTATTCTGTAATTACCCTGTGGCAGTTCTCTGCCATTTTTTACATATTCGTAAAATTTCTTTAAATCTTCATAAAGTTTCTTTTTGTCTTGTCCTTTCTGTGTAATCAAATTGTAATAAAGATTTTTAAATTCTTCACTTACAAAATTCCCTTGATAATAACTTTTTCTGTATTCATCGTTTTTATACACTCTGTAAATCTTTGAAGTGTTAATCTTAGGAAATCCATTAAGGCTGTGATAAAAACGCCTAATTTTTTCGATAGTGATTTGATATAAGTGATAGAAATTCTCAGCATCTTCGTCCACTAAAACTCTCAATTTTTCCATTCGATTATCTATGATTGCAACATATTCCATTGCATCTTGCTCGTCCAACTTTGGTAATCCATTCGCGTAAACATTTGCTGTATATTCTCTCAGTTCTTTTAATTTTCCTGTTTCGTCAAAAAGTATCTCGGAATTTACAAGCATAGAGTGCCACGCTATGTTTCTTTCACTGAAATCGTTTGTAACAGACAAATACAAATCTCCAATGCATTTTTCAAAATATTCAATTTTGTAGCCATCAACAAAATGAACACCTCTGTATATGTGAGTTGGGTCAGAGTCATCGAAAACAACATGCAAGTCGATGTCTGAATTTTTGTTCGCAAACCCTGTCAGTGTACTGCCATAAAAATAAACACCCAAAAAGTGTTCATCTTTCTTGTATTCCATGATGTTCACAAATTTTTCAATAGCCTTCAAAAACTTTTTAATATCCATAGTCCCATTATATCACATTCTGCCGAAACTTGCACAAAAATTAAAGCAAAAATTAGCGTTACTTAATTCTGTTGATAATCAAATCCTCAACTACAAGTTTTTTGTTTGTAAAGATGTTTTCATAAATGATTTCTGCCAAATCTTTTGCAGGCATAAATGTTTTTTGTTTGTCCTTCGAAACATAATCCCTGCTGTTTTTATAAAAATTCGTATTTATTCCACCTGGATAAACACCATATATCTGAACCTTCGTTCCGCTGTATGCGACTTTTAAACTTTCGGTATAGCCTCGTTCAGCCCATTTTGTTGCGCAATAAACCGCTTCCTGTTTATTCCCTCTAAGTGCTGCGGACGACATGATGTTTATTATTTTCCCACCAACCTTTTCAATTGATTTTAACACATGAGTGGAACAATAAATCATACCTTTCAAGCCTTCAAAACATAAATCAACATCGTGGCTTGTGTATTCAGTTGGCAATTTAAAAGATGGCGTTCCTGCACAATTTATCAAGGCAACAATTGTCCCCAGCTTGGCAACTTCAGTAATTGATTTTTCTACAAAACTTTCATCGGATACATCGCCAACAAATGCTTGATAATTCTCCTTTATTTTACTGGAAACCTTTTTCAAAGCCACCTCGTCCTTGTCAATGTTGCACACAAAGAACCCTTTACTGTGAAATAATTTCACCAATTCCAAACCAAGTCCATTAGCCCCTCCAGTCACAATTACCAATTTATTCATAACTCTCCTCCTAAACTTATTCTAGTTTTTTATTCCATGTCGGTTTTTATCAAACAACATTAAAACTTAACTAGTTTTTTATAATTTTTTATTGTAAATTTGCATAAGCTTTCAAATTCTTTTTTATGTTGTTTATTAAATTTGTGAAGAACAGCACAACACGCAATATTTAACTCAGTCGCAGAAGTAATTGAACTAAACGAATCTTCAAAGAAAAAAACATTATCGTATGTGGCATTTAATTTATCTAAACATTCTTCAAAAAATTCAGGATAAGCTTTGCAATAACCTATTGTTACTTCTGTAAATATTTCGTCAAAAACATTTAAGTTAAAATGCTTAAGCGCCTCTTTTAGTAGGTTAATGTCTGTTGCAGAAGCAATAACAAGCTTTTTTCCGCTGTTTTTTAATTTTAACAAAAACTCTTTTATTCCTGTTATAAGCTTTATTTTTTCAGTATAGAATTTTAACATTTTTTCATGCCAAAAATTTAACACTTGATTTGCCGTGGCTTTTATATTTGTTAATTCAATAAAGACTTGGGCAGCTTGTTGATTGTTTATTTTATCTTTTCTCTTTTCAAAAAACGCCATGTTTGGCTTTAGATTATAATGTTTGTACGCAAGTTTGTCCTGAACCTTATACCAATATTTAAGAGAGTCAACCAGCGTATTATCAAAGTCAAACATAATAATATTGTGCTTATCTATTTCTTCAATAAGACTTCTTATGTGTTGTGTGTTCATCTTAATCTCCAAATAAAGTATAACACATCTTAAATTAAATGTTATACAAATTTAAATACATTTTGTGTAATACTTCTTTCTTTAGAATGCATAAGCAAAAATTTACGAATAAACAACTTGGGATTTTTTATCAAATCTAGCGAATAAAAAAGAAATTGTGATAATTTTATTGTGGGGATTATTGAACCACTGTCGGTCTGTTCCGAAGAAATCAAATTCTTTTATTGCGAGTTCGACTTTTGCATCAAATTTTATTGTATTTTATCATATTATAAAGCGCCGAATCTTCCTAAATAAATGGCTTCGCCATGCGTTCCTAAAGCATTTTAGGCGCTCCACCTTTAACAAATAACATTATACAACATTTACACGATAAAATACACCAAGTTGTTTTTGTGTCTCCAACAACCGTTACACGATTTATCACATTACCTTCACTATCAAACTTAGGAATTTGAGTTATTGCCTGTTCGATTTTGAGAGTTTTATTCTCAAAGTCAATGTTTTGCCATTTAAGAGCAAGTGCTTCGCCAATACGAAGTCCTGAGAACA
>CAZQFT010000126.1:0-2906 GCA_964592565.1 uncultured Lachnospiraceae bacterium | reverse complement strand
CGGCAAAGTTAGAAATACGAAGAATGATTTGCTTCGTGAAATCGAAAAAAATTTGCAAAATTACTGATTTTTGTCAGTAATTTTTTATTTGTCCAGTTAAATATTTTTTGTTTTGTTATGCATAATAGAAGTATGAAAAACGAAAATGGAAAAATTAAGAAATCGGCAAAAAATGAAAATAAAAAAGAAAAAAGAAGCGGAATACTGTGGTTTTTAACCATTTCTGCAGCATCGGTAGCGTTGCTTTTGTCGTGTCAGTTGTTTTTTCAGAACGGTTTGACTGGAAATGAGACCTTTTATGAGAATACAAAAATCAATGGAATTAATGTCGGAGGAATGTCAGTTGCTGAAGCAGAAAATCTTGTCTTGACAAACATGCTTGAAGGCAGAAATGAAATTGAGATTGAACTTAATTCAAAAGGACGCTCGTGGAATTTATCTGGAAATGACTTTGAAGTAACAAACAAAATTCAACCAATTGTTGCACAAATTTCAAAATATGGAAGGGATGGAAATTTTTTTCAGAACAAAAAGATAGAAAACGAGATTAAAGAGAATGGCAAAAACTTTCAAATTTCCTATACTAATGTTCTTTCAAACATAGACGAAAAAATCAACAATATCATTGAAGAAGTTGAGCGACCTGCACGAGCGGCAAGCCTTGTTTTTCAGCCAAATTCGGAAGAAGTATTTGCAGTTGATAAGGGGCAAAACGCAATTCTTGTGCAAAGAGACGAACTCTATAAAGAAATTGATAACGCATTAAAAAGCAGTAAAAAGATAAACATTGAAATACCTATAATTGAAGTTGAGAATGAGGTTGATGTTGAAGCATTGAAAAACAGCGTTGTTAAACGTAGCGAATTTTCAACATCATATGCCACAAGTTCTAAAGCAAGGAAAGCGAATATTAAAAAGGCAATTGAGAAGTTTAATGGCTTGATTGTTCAGCCAAATCAAACAATTTCATTCAATGAAACAACTGGACCACGCACAGAAGAACAAGGTTACAACAACGCTCATATCATTGTGGGAGGTGTTTATGTTGACGGCGTAGGTGGTGGAGTTTGCCAAGCATCTACAACCCTTTATAATGCCCTTTTGCTTGCAGATGTTGAGGTTTTGAGTGTTACGCACCATTCGTTGCCAGCATCTTATGTTCCGCTTTCGTTTGACGCAATGGTGTCGGGCTCTTACAGCGATTTGGTTTTTAAGAACACTTTGGACAACCCAATTTATATTAAGACATTTGCAGATGAAAACGAGGTCAAAGTTGAGATTTATGGGGAAAAACTTGAGGACGGAGTTACGATAAAAAGACGCGCCGAACTTGTTAAGGTTTTGGGGCACAATGGCGACAAAATTGTAGCAGACAATAAAGGGGAATATTCCAACAGAATTTTGTATAAAGGCGAATATTATCGCGTTAAATATCCTCGTGAAGGCTATGAAAGCAAAGGCTTTTTGCAATATTACAAAGATGGCGAGTTGATTGAAGAAAAAGAGATAAGGCATGATTTCTATCACGCTCAAGACGGCGTTGTTATGGAAGGAGTCGAAACACCAGCCGAGGGCATGACAATTCCTGTCAGTGATGTAAAAATTATTATGCCACAAAAGGTTACAAAACAGACAGAAGAAACAATTAGAAATAAGTTGCAAAAAATAAATCCAAGTGAATATAATCCTTAAAGAATTGGGATTTGATTAGATGTTCTAAATAAAAAAGTCAAAATTTTTGTGTTTTTTTTGAGAAAACTCTTTTAAGTTTTTCCTTATTTTGCGTATAATATAACATATGGCAGAGAAGTTATCCAGAAAGAAAAAAATAATTCGTTCTTGTATTGTTATCGCGATAATACTTGCACTTTGTGCTCTAGCGTATTTTATTCTTGTTTGGACTGGCGTATGGGAATATATAAATTCGGTTGATAAAATTCGCAGCCTTATTCTTTCGCTTGGCTTTTGGGGTAGGTTTGCATTTGTTATGCTACAATTCTTGCAAGTTACGTTTTTGCCATTGCCTTCAACAGTAACCACTCTTGCTGGCGTTTTGATTTATGGACCGCTTCAAACCGCACTCTTAAGTTTGGCAGGTGTTGTTTTGGGAAGCGTTTTTGCGTTTTTCCTAGGTCGACAGTTTGGAAGAAAACTTGTTGAGTTTATGGTTGGAAAAGAAACTTGCGAAAAATGGGTGAAGTTTTTGACAAATGCTAAATATTCGTTTTTTGTCATGATGGTTTTGCCTGTTTTTCCTGATGATGTGCTCTGTATTGTTGCTGGGCTTACAAACATGAGTTGGACATTTTTCGTTGTTACAAACTTAATTGCAAGGCCGATTGGGATTTTTATGACTTGTTATCTTGGAAGTGGACATCTTATTCCATATCACGGATGGGGACTTGTTGTCTGGGCGATTATTATTGTTTTGGTTGGAGTTTTGCTGTTTCTTTCCTTCAAATATCAATCAAAAATTGAAGCGTTTTTACAAACAAAGTTCAGAAGCAGGAAAACAGTTCAAAATATTGAATGTGGGAAGGAAGAGGTGATTGAAATTGTTAAAAACAAGAAAGAAGCGTTGGGTGACGAAGGGCAAGAGAACAAAGATATAAAGGATGAAGATGTCAACAAGCAAAGCAAACAAAAAAAATAATGAATTTGACCGTTAATCGCTTGATGTAATGAAAAGACTGAAAAATGGCAGTCTTTTTTTGAAATCTTGTTATTACAGGCTTAACATTATTAATTTTTTAAAATAATAAAAACTCCTTCCTTAATTTGTTTTGGCAAGAGTTTATTATCGAGCAAAATCTTTGTGCTGTCTATTTCAAATTTTTCAGAAATACTCTTTAATGTTTCGCCTTTTTTGACTTGATAATATGGAAATGGTATTTTCTTTATCATAT
>CAZQFT010000125.1:2646-2913 GCA_964592565.1 uncultured Lachnospiraceae bacterium | reverse complement strand
TAATTTCGGACATTGAGGCTGGAATGCACAAGACCCATTTTGTTGTTCCTGATCGCAGTGAGGCGATAAGAAAGATGATTAACATCGCCAGACCCGGTGACATCATTGTTGTGGCAGGGAAAGGGGCGGAAAAGTATCAAGAAATTGGCACAAAAAAACTGCCATATAATGACTTTGACGCGGTGTATCAATATTTTAAAGATTTAGACCCATTAAAAAACAGGGGGAAAGAATATTATGGCTGTTAAATTTTTGCTTTGCGGGCTT
>CAZQFT010000125.1:0-2636 GCA_964592565.1 uncultured Lachnospiraceae bacterium | reverse complement strand
CCAGTTGTGCTTTGGTTTTGCAGAAAACTTAAAGCATCGCAGACCATTTTGCACTATGTGGACAAGCATGCAAGTAAACAAGGAACTCCAACAATGGGTGGGTTGATTTTTATTTTGACACTTCTGTTTTCAAGTTTCTTCTTGTTTGAATATTCCTCATTTATAGCTTGGTTTGCGATTGCAATAACCCTTGCCTACGCTCTGCTGGGCTTTTTAGACGATTTCATCAAGGTGCATTATCATCATAATGAGGGGTTAAAACCCTATCAAAAAATTGTTGGACAAGTTGGGATTGCACTGATTGTTGCCATTTATGTTTATATGACAGGAAGGACAAGCCTGACTTTTTTTGCGTGGACTTTTGACATTGGATTTTGGATTATCCCACTTGTGATTGTTGTTCTGGTTGCAACTACAAACTCAGTTAATTTGACTGACGGATTGGACGGTCTTGCTGGTGGCGTTTCATTTGTTTATGTCTTGGTGTTTGGAGTAATCCTTGTACTTACTGGTTCTGTAGAAAATTCCAATCTTGCAATGCTTTGCTTTGGAATGTGTGGTGGAATATTGGGTTTTTTGCTTCTAAACTTTTATCCTGCGAAGATTTTTATGGGCGACACGGGCTCGCTTGCTCTTGGTGGTTTTATTGCTGTTGTTGCTGTTCTCTCAGGGCTTGAACTTTTGTTGCCAATCATGGGGATTATGTTTGTGCTTTCGGCGGTGAGCGACATCATTCAAGTTTTGTATTATAAGCGAACAAAAAAGAGGGTTTTTCTGATGGCACCGCTTCATCACCATTTTGAGCAAAAAGGTGTGCATGAAAACAAGATTGTCTTCGTATATATAGTAGTGACGGCGGCATTTTCTTTGGCGGTTTTGGCAGGGGTTTTGTCCGTCGCAATGTAAGCGAAAAGGGGACGAAATGAAGTTAAAAAACAAAAAAGTATTGGTTTATGGTTTGGGCGACAGCGGTCGAGCAGTGATTAAGGTGTTGCAAAGCGAAGGTGCACACATAAGTTTTTTTGACGACAACATAAAATATTTTGAATATGTTGGCTTTGAGCGACGCCCACAGGACAAGCAATATGACCTTGTAATTGTCAGTCCCGGAATTAAGGTTTTGGGAAACGAACTATTGCAGATTTTTAATGAGAAAAAAATTCCTGTGATGTCTGAACTTGATTTTGCTTATCAAAGAGCCAAGGGCAAAATTATTGCAATTACAGGCACAAATGGAAAGACAACTGTAAGTATGTTGACCCATAAGATTTTAAAAGAAGCAGGATATAAAACTTTTTTGTGTGGGAATATTGGATTGCCATTTTCGTCAATCTGTCAAAAAACGACAAATGACTGCGTAGTTGTTTGTGAAGTGTCTAACTTTCAACTTGAAACAAGCAAGATTTTTCGTTCGGATATTGCCTGCATTTTAAATGTTAAGCCAGACCATTTGGATAGGCATGGCAGTTTTGAAGAATATAAAAACACAAAAGCACGTCTTGTTGCTCACTTAAAAAAACGAGATGTTTTGATTTTGAATTTGGATGATGAAGAGGCAAAAAAGATGATTTTGCACAAAAATTATCGGTTTTTTTCAAAAAATCAATTAAAAAAAGGTGTTTTTTGCAAAAATAATCAAATTTATCTAAATAAAAAACCAATTATTTCGCTTAATAGCATTTCACTTAAAGGCGAAAAAAATCTGGAAAATGTTTTGGCGGCAATAAGCATATGTTCGCAATTTAAAGTCAGTAATTTTGTCTATGAAAAAGTGCTTTCAAGTTTTGTCCCTGCGGCACATCGCATGCAAAAAATTGGTGTAGTTGAGGGCGTAACTTACATTGATGACAGCAAGGCAACAAATGTTGATTCAACAATTGCATGCGTCGAGGCATACAAAGATGAAAGCATAATTTTGCTTATGGGCGGACTGGGAAAAGAGATTGATTATTCTCCGCTTTTTGAACTTAATTTTCCAATAAAAAAGGTTATTTGTTACGGACAAGACAGGGAAAAAATCTATAATTCTGCGAAAGAATATGGATATTTTGCTGAAATATTTGAAAATTTTGCCCCAGCGGTGAATTTTTGTAAAGAAATTGCAAGAAAGGGGGATTTTGTTTTGCTTTCTCCTTCCTGTGCAAGTTTTGATGAGTTTTCAAGTTATGCCGAGCGTGGAGATTGTTTCAAAAATTTGATATTGGGGTGCAAGGATGAGGGGTAAAAACTTTGCAAAAAAAAGTTTAAAAACGCTTGATTTGACTCCTGTAAGAAATGGCGGAACTCTAAAAAAGACAACATTTAGCGAAATTAGCGAAAATTCAAAACGAAAAACTTTTTCATCCAAATTCACTACGCGAGAAGTTTTTGTCATGGCACTGGTTTTATTTTTGGTTGGATTTGGCTGTCTGATGGTTTACAGTGCAAGCAGTTATTCAGCAGAATATCGCTATGGCAATGAATATTTTTTCTTATTTAAACAACTTTTCGGCGTAGTACTTGGCTTGCCAGCAATGCTGTTTCTTTCATTTGTCGATTATCATTTGCTCAAGAAATTTAGATATTGGATTCTGGCAATAACTTGCGTTTTGTTGGTATTGGTTTTTGTTCCGGGATTTGGAGTTCAAAGTTTTGGT
>CAZQFT010000124.1:0-2932 GCA_964592565.1 uncultured Lachnospiraceae bacterium | reverse complement strand
CATTCTTTGACGCTTCTTGAATTCCGTTGTTAACTGGTTGGATGTATTCTTTTGGAATTGAGCCACCAACTGTCTTATCTTCAAATTGATAGCCAGTTCCTGGTTCAAGAGGTTCAATTTCAATCACGCAGTGACCATATTGACCTTTACCACCAGATTGACGAACGAATTTTCCTTCCGCTCTAACCTTGTTTCTAATTGTTTCTTTGTAAGCAACTTGTGGTTGACCTACGTTTGCTTCAACTTTAAATTCACGAAGAAGTCTGTCTACGATGATTTCAAGGTGAAGTTCGCCCATACCAGCGATGATTGTTTGCCCTGTTTCTTGGTCTGTGTATGTTTTGAAAGTTGGGTCTTCTTCAGCAAGTTTTACAAGTGCAAGCACCATTTTTTCTTGCATGAGTTTTGTTTTAGGTTCAATAGCAACCTTGATAACTGGTTCTGGGAATTCCATACTTTCCAATACGATTGGTTGTTTTTCATCACAAAGTGTTTCACCTGTGATTGTGTCTTTAAGACCAACGATAGCAGCGATATCACCAGCGCCAACTTCTTTAATTTCTTCTCTTTGGTTTGAGTGCATTCTGATAAGACGACCAACGCGTTCTTTTGTTCCTTTGTTTGAGTTGTAAACATAAGAACCTGCTACAAGTTTACCTGAGTAAACTCTGAAGAACGCAAGACGACCAACAAATGGGTCTGTCATAATCTTAAATGCAAGACCAGCAAATGGAGCATCTTCGCTTGGAGCGCGAGTTTCTTCTTCATTTGAGTCTGGGTTTACACCAGAAATGTGGTCAATGTCAAGTGGAGATGGGAGATATTCAACCATAGCATCCAAAAGCATTTGAACCCCTTTGTTTTTGTAAGATGAACCGCAAAGAACTGGAACAATTGCTCTTGAAATTGTTGCTTTTCTGAGTGCAACTTTAAGTTCGTCCAATGAAATTTCATCACCTTCAAAATATCTTTCAAGCAATGCATCATCTGTTTCAACGATTTTTTCAATCAAATCATCATGAAGTTGTTGTGCTTTTGCCTTGAGTTCTGCAGGGATGTCTGTAACTTCAATTTCTTTACCCATGTCATCTTTATAGATTTCAGCCTTCATTGTAAGAAGGTCAATGATTCCAACAAATGTATCAGCAGCACCGATTGGCATTTGAATTGGAAGTGGATTTGTTTTCAATCTGTCTCTGATTGATTCAACGCAGGCAAAGAAGTCAGCAGCATCTCTATCCATTTTGTTTACGTAAATGATTGTAGGAACTTTATATTTTGTAGATTGACGCCAAACTGTTTCTGTTTGAGGTTGAACCTTGTCACGAGCAGAGAGAACCAAAACCGCACCATCAAGAACTTTCAAAGAACGCTCAACTTCAACAGTGAAGTCAACGTGTCCAGGAGTGTCAATGATGTTGATTTTATGATCTTTCCAGTAGCATGTTGTACAAGCAGAAGTAATTGTAATACCTCTTTCTTGTTCTTGAGCCATCCAGTCCATGGTAGCACCGCCATCATGAACTTCACCTATTTTATGAGTTCTGCCAGTGTAAAACAAAATTCTTTCAGTAGTTGTTGTTTTACCAGCATCAATGTGAGCCATGATACCAACGTTTCTGGTCATTTTAAGGTTTTCAGCCATAAATTTTTCTCCTAATTAAATTTGTTCATTTTTTGAAGGAATAAACATAAAACCTTATTTTGTTTTTTCTTTTCGATTGTCAATTTCTTTTTTTATTTCACCTATCTTTTCGCCAACCATATCCCATTTTTGAGCATCTTTTTGATATGAATAAAATTTCTTAGTCATCTCTGCACGCAAAACTTTCGTCATTCTTTGTCGCAAATTTTGGACATCTTTCGCATAGTAGGGATTTGCATAACATTCTATGTGATAATCCCAAACCCCAACAATTGCAATCGCTTCTGAGTTTTCTAGGCACAATACAAAACTCAGCATAGGGATCCCTTTTTTGGAAGGTTCAAATGTTTTTATGTCCAAACCGGCGCCCAATTCTTTCGAAAAGTTTCCTTTGCAAAGAGTGTTTACTAATTCTTTTTGCTCTTTAACAGAGAGTTTTGGCAAATAAAATGTTTGTGGCAAACTAAAATCATTTTTCATTGACGATTCATTTACTTCTTTTGAACTAAAATATTTTTTGCGTGAAACTTTATAATCCAAACCAAACTGTTTTTCCATATAAATTTTCAAATTTTCCTCAATAAATTTTGCAGTATGCACATTTGCTAATTCATTGACTGGTTTGCATTCATAATCATTGACTAAATACTCATGATAATTTGGAAGTTGAATCCTCCAGCCTTCATTTTTTTGCCAACTAACTCCCACTGGAGCAGTTTTTGACGTAAGTTTGTTTGCAACCAAATTCGCAAATCTTTCGATGAATGAAGTGCTACCCATAAGTCCATAGCGTTCATATTGATCAATCATATGTCTAAAATACTTTGTCTTGTCCATAAATTTCTCGCTAATAATCTGTTCTTAAGAATTCTAAATCTGCCAACAACAAACCGCTACAACTGCGATTTGCTTCTAAAAGGCAAAATTGTAAATCAAGCATCCTTCGGGCACTTGCAAAGAGCAAGCCGATTTCAGCAAAATTTTACCACTTGTAGTGTGCGAAAGCCTTGTTGGCTTCAGCCATTCTGTGCATTTCATCACGCTTTTTGATTGATGCACCTGTGTTGTTGTATGCGTCGATAAGTTCTCCAGCAAGTTTTTCATCCATATTTCTTTCACCACTTCTCTTTCTAGCGTTGTTTACAATCCAACGAATAGCAAGTGTTTGGCGTCTTTCTGGGCGGATTTCCATAGGAACTTGATATGTCTCAAGCCCTTCTATTCTTCCTTTTGTTTGATGCATAGGCTTAACATTCTCGATTGCTGCATGGCATTAATGTAGAGGTT
>CAZQFT010000123.1:0-3001 GCA_964592565.1 uncultured Lachnospiraceae bacterium | reverse complement strand
CCCTTAACCAAATTGATTTTCTTAACATCTCGCCCTTGTAAAACGGTTTTAAATTTTGCATCTTTAAGTACAATCGTATCACCATTGTTTGAGATTTCTTTCTCATGTTCTACTTGCTGTGAAGAACTTGAAGAACCTAAACCTTGTGATTGCTGCTGGTCAAGCATAACTTGAATCCCCTTAGTTTCCTCCGTATCAAGTTTAAGATATGGCACAAGACTTACTTTTGTTGGTCCAAGTCTGCCTTTATAAAAGTTTTCAAAAGACGAATCTGTTGAATAAACATAATCATCATTAAAAACAATCAGATCGCCAACTTTAATCGAACTTTGACTGTCAAGTTTTTGTGCTGCATCCAAAAAATCCTTGGCGGATGCATTTGTAGCAATAAGTTTTGTGCTTGGAGCAATAGTTTCGCTTCTTGAAAGATAATCTAGATAATTTGTAGTATCTTCCTGTAAGAGTTGGTCATTTAAAACAACCAACTTCACATGTGAAAGCCCAATTTCTCGACCTATATGAAGTCCTGCATAATCCATTGCCTCAGCAATGTTTCGCCCTTGCGCCGAGACGACTTTATAATTCTCTTTAAAAGATTGGTCAGCAATTGGAATAAATGTCAAAAGTGAAACTTCAACACTGTTTTCACTTTCATCATCAACATTATCAATGCCTACGGCCGTAACAATTGCATAGCGATTAATCTCTGCCTGCAAACCAAGAGAAGGCAATCCATAAAACATTCCAATAAGCAGAAAAACAAAAAACATTGGTGTTTTTTTCAAACTTTTCAAAAATCGTATCATGTCCTTGCCCTCCTCCTTCGCAAAATTTCAAGCATCAGCGAAAGTAAAGGCACAACTGCAAAAGAAAAGATAGACACATAAGGCAAAATGTTTTCTCCATAATAAACTGCAACTTCCAAGTTAAGCACAACATAATATATTAAAAACAGAAAGAGCAAGTTAAATGAAATAACTGAATAAACTTTGTTAATTTTGTAAAACACATTTCCAAAAGCAAGCATAAACCCTTTCAAATAGATTGCCATTTGAAAATATGTCAAAATAATAATACAAATCATCGCCAAAATGTCAATTCGTCCAGTGCCACCAATCTCTTTTACATAATTCATAATTTCAAACATCGCAAACGGATGCATGTAAGCGGTATATGTATAAGACAAAACAAAAACAAGCGTAACGGCAAACACCAAAACAAGAGAAATTGCCGAAAGAGAGAAAACAATTTTCCATTGTCCTTTTTTTATCCTAACTCTGTTCATAATTATAAACAGAAAAATCATATCCCCAAACGCTGAAATATGTTTCAGAGTTTCAACAAAAATCTCAGAGATTGAACCTTGAAAAAACAGAGGTGTGCTGTTAACTCCAAAGATTCCCACCAAAATGCAAAAACAGACCAATACAAATATCACAGGGAAAAACAGTTGCATGGTTCTCCCCATAACCCTAAGACCGCAACAAGCAAGATGGTTTATGATTGGCAAAAAACAAAACAAAAACAGGAGATTGCTGTTGTCTTTATAAAGCACTGTTTTGAAAAAAATATATGTAATATTATAGATTAAAACAACCTTGCTCAAAAAATAAATCATAAACAAAATGTTTATAATAATCATCACAATTTTTCCGCAATATTCTTTAATTATGTGAGAAAAACTCTGCGTTGGAAAACGGCTTTTCAGTCTATAAAAAAGATACAAGACACCCATTTCAAGCAAAGAGAGGACAACAATCACAAAAATAGATTCAAACTTAGCCCTTTCGAAAAGCAAAGATGGCAGAATTAGGACTTTGTTTGCAAACATCAAAATAAAAATCATAATTCCCGTCTGCCAAGCATTGATTGACTTATCACTCCTTATCATCAATTCTCACCTCATCTGCATTTTCAAAGGATTTAGGTCTTGTTCGCATCTGATTTAGAGGAACTTTCAACACTCCGTCCTTGTTGTCTGAAAGAATGAATGGAGAAAATGGTGCAAGATATGGTGCTCCAAAATTTTCTATAGAGTTTAAATAAGCAAGAAAATAAATTATCCCTCCAATCATGCCCAAAAGCCCTAAAGCACCGCCAACAATCAAAAAAATGAATTGCAACAGATTAATTTGTGCATATTGTTCTGGAATTGTATATAACGCAATTTTAGAAATCGCAACCACAATAACTGCAGGTGGAGAAATAAGCCCAGCCTTAACCCCAGTATCGCCCAAAATCAACGCTCCAACGATGGAAGTTGCTAAGCCAAGATAGGACGGCAGACGAAGACTGACTTCATACAAAATCTGGAACAGAAGATTGATAAACAAAATTTCAATAAAAGGCGTGAAAGGAATTTGCTGGGTTGCATCCGCAATCGTAATCAAATATTTAATTGGCAAGATGTTGTAATGAAAAAGTTGCAGAGCAATATAAGCACCGGGCCCAAGCACCGCTGCAATAAGACCCAAAAGTCTAATTATCCTCAAAAAAGTTGCATACGCATAGTTTGTGTAATAGTCATTGCTGCTTTGTAAATCCTCAAGAAACACGAATGGTAAAGTAAGCACAATTGGGGAGTTGTCAACCATAATCGCCACCCTTCCTTCAAGCATTTTCGCTGCGACAACATCAGGCTTTTCTGCAGTTCCTACTTGTTTTGTAAAAGAGGAAGGTCTTGACGCCAAAAACGAGATTAGATAATATGCATCAATCACCCCATCAATCTCAATTTTTGAAAGTCGTTTTTGAATTTCTTTAACAATTTTCTTATCAGCGATGCCGTCAAGATAAGCAATAACAATCTGTGTGCCTGTGCAACTGCCTAAAAACATATTCTTAAAAACTAACTTTTCACTGTAAAAGCGACGACGCAGGAGAGTCATATTTGTTTTAATATCTTCCGTAAATCCCTCTCTTGGCCCCAAAATTACAGATGAAGTTGGCGGTTCGGCAGGAATACGCGTATTAAATTTTAAAATATCAATTGCCAGAAAAC
>CAZQFT010000122.1:0-3010 GCA_964592565.1 uncultured Lachnospiraceae bacterium | reverse complement strand
GGTGGAAACGATGAAAGAGAACAGACCCTTAACCAATTGCTTGTTGAGATGGATGGTTTTGAACCAAACGAAGGCATCATTGTTTTGGCTGCAACAAACAGAAGCGATGTTCTTGACCCAGCACTTATGCGTCCAGGTCGTTTTGACAGACAAATTTATGTTCATGTGCCAGATGTTAAGGGCAGAGAAGGAATTTTGAAAATTCATGCAAGAAACAAACCTCTTGATGAAGCCATTGATTTTGGAGTTCTTGCAAGAATTACAACTGGATTTACTGGCGCCGACATTGAAAATATGCTCAACGAAGCAGCAATTTTGGCTGCAAGAGCAGGTCGTCCAAAAATTATTATGGAAGACATCACAGAAGGTATCAACAAAGTGATTATGGGACCTCAAAAAAAGAGCAGACTTGTTACCGATAAAGAAAGAAAACTTACTGCTTATCACGAGGCGGGACATACAATCATCGCAAAGAAACTTAAACACTGCGAAGATGTGCAAGAAGTTTCAATCATCCCTCGTGGAAATGCTGGTGGTTATACAATGTCTCGTCCTGAAAATGATGATATGACAATGTCATTCAACAAGGCAAATGATATGATTGCAATGAGTATGGGCGGTCGCGTTGCAGAAGAAATTATCTTTAAGGACATTACAAGCGGGGCATCTTCTGATATTCAACATGCTACAAAAATCGCAAGAGCCATGGTTTACGACTGGGGTATGAGCAAGAAAGTTGGATTTATGGCTTTGGGTGCTTCTGGAACTGTGTTTATCGGAAGAGATTATCAGTCTAAAAACGACTTCTCTGAAAAACTTGCAGGGCTTGCGGACGATGAAATGATGTCGATTTTGAACAACAACTATAAGCGTGCAAAAGATATCTTGGCTGAAAATGTTGAGATTTTGCACGAAATGGCAAAACTTTTGCTTGCTCGTGAAACGATTTATAAAGAAGAAGTTGACATGGTGCTTGAAGGCAAGAAAACTGAAGAAATCGTTGCAATTATGGAAGAAAAAGAACGCGTGCAAAAAGAAAAAGAAGCAAGACTTAGGACGGAAAAAGAACGTGTACAAAAACTTGAAAACTTCAAAAAGAAAATCAGCGAAGGAGAAAACCTTGTTAAGGCGGGCATAATTTCAGAGGCAGAACTTGATGCGTTGAAAAAAGAATATATCGAGTTTGAAAAGGCATTAAACGCTTCTATTGAAGGCAAGGAAAACAAGACGGATGAAAATTCTGAAGTAAAGGTTGATATATCTGACAAGAAAGAAGAGAAAGAATCAAAAGTAACAGCAAAAACCAACGAAGATAAGAAAAAACCTGTTTCTAAAAAGAAAAATGATGATAAAAATGACAAGGAAGGCTAATAATGGAAGAAAAAGAAAATTTGGAAGTTCAAGAAGAAAAAGTGGAACAACAAACTGATAATGCTGAAGAAAATCAAGTTCAAGCGGAGGAAAATGCAGAAACTTCAGAAAATGTTGAAGTGACTGAAGAATCCGCTGAGGGCGTCGATGTGGCAGAGGAGAAGGTTGACGAAGAAAAACCAGAAGAGGCTGTTGCTGAGAAAACTGAAGTTGAACCTAAAATAGAAAAAGTAAAAAAAGAAAAGAAAGTTAAAGAGCCAAAACCAGAAAAGGTTAAACCTGTCAAGGTTGAAAAACCTAAAAAGAAAACTGCTGCTGAAAAGAAAGCAGAAAAAGAGGCTGCGCGTGAGGCTGAATATGCTGGACTTTCTGATGACGAACTTTATGCAAAGATTCAAACTGAAAAACTTTTGAAAAGAAAAAAGAAAAACAAAATTGTAACACTTGTTTCGCTTTGTTTCGCTTTTGTTCTTGTTGTAAGCGTTATTGTTATGGCGGCAGTTCCTGTAAGTTTAAAACCAAAATGTTTGGAAAGTGGCTTTACAGAGGTGAGAATTTATCCTGGAACGACAACAACTCAAGCCCACTTCTCCGAAGGTAGTGATGCGTTTGACAAGTTTATGAATGTTTACGACGAGGCTTTCAAACAAACATACATCAACGCTCTTTTCACAGGTACGCTTTTTGATTATGAAATCGAAGAAAAATATGCGACTGTTCCAAGTATTTCAAACCTTACAAACAACGACACATATATTGTTAACTTGAAATATGATGAAGACCAAGTTTTCACTTATCAAAACGGCAAGGCGTATGATTCTGTTTATGAAACTAAGAATTGGGAGAACACTGAACTTAAATTCAGAGAAGTTTGGTTTACTTTAAGTCAAGAAGAGGGTATGCAGACAACAACTGTTTACATCGCCATCAATAACTATCCTGATTCAAGCAGTAATACTGGTTATAAGACCTCAAACAACTTGATTAAAATTACAACTAAGGGCAACACAAAACTTATTTATGATGCCTATGAAGAACTTTACGATTTGGCTCAAGCATAGAACTTTAATTAAAGTGGCTTATTTAAGTCACTTTTTTATTTTATTTATGGTAAAATTTGACGGAGATAAGTGACAGATTAAAAGTTTTTGACTTTTTTTGAAAAAATAGTTGACAAAAGACTTTTGAAGTGATATACTATGCAAGTATTAAAAATCTTCCGAAGACCGCAAGTGCGTTTCGCGTAAACACTTTGGTGTGCTTGCCGAGGAAAAGTAAAGTGATTGATTATTCTATCTCTGTAACTTTTCCGTGGTTACAGAGATTTTTTATGCAAAATATGAAACACAAAATCTTATTAAAAGGAGGTTATAGAACATGAGTGCTAATTTAGAGGCAAAGAAACTTGTCGTTGATGAGATTAAAGAAAAATTCTCTAAGGCAAAAACTATTGCTTTTGTTGACTACCGTGGTCTTACAGTTGCTGAAGATACTGCTCTTCGTAAAAAGTTTAGACAAAATGGTTGCGACTATAAAGTTTATAAAAATCGCTTGATGTTGAAAGCACTTTCTGACCTTGGTATTGAGTGTTCTGAAAATTACTTGGAAGGCACTACTGCTGTTGCTATTGGTTACGCTG
>CAZQFT010000121.1:0-3045 GCA_964592565.1 uncultured Lachnospiraceae bacterium | reverse complement strand
TATTCCTTGCACCCATTTCAACAACAAAGAAATCGTCGGTTTCTTTTAAGTCTTCAAGAATTGTCTTACAAATTCCCATTGGTGTGTTAAAACTTTTTGGCGTTGCGCATACATCAAACTCTTCCTTAAGAATTTGATATAGAATGTCTTTTGTCGAGGTTTTTCCATAACTGCCTGTTATTGCAATCTTCTTGCACTTTGCATTTTTCAACTTTTTCTTGGCTTTGGATATGTAAGCATTTTTAATCAGATTTTCAATTGGCAACGCAATCAAAAATGAAAACACTGCAAAAACTGGGCTTATTATAAAGATAAGCAAAGCAAGCGCAAAATTTACCCAAAAACTTGGAATAAGCCCAAACAAAAGAAGAAACATACAAAACTTAACAAGCCAATCGCAAAAAATAAGCCTTATTACTCGCTTGGTAAAATGCAAAAACGTCTTATCTCCGATAGCAACTTTAAAATGGATTGCCTTGTCAAAATATTTCTTCAATTTATACCCCTCAAGTTGATAGGTTTTTATATAAAACAAATCAACCACGGCAAGACAAGCAGATATAACAAACGAATATAAAACAAACATTACTTTCCTCCCTCAATAAACCCTTTTAAACTCGCGACAAACTCAATTCTTTTATCAACAAAGCAAAAATGTCCAGCCTCATCAAACAATATCAACTTTGAACCCTTTATTTTTTTATTCAACCTCTCAGCCATATAAACTGGCGTAACATTGTCATTTTTTCCAAACATAATTAAAGTTTCCGCTTTGATGTAAGGAAGAAAGTCGTCAAGATGTGTGCAAACTATATTGTTGAAAACCTTTCTCATATCCTTATCAAGTGCCAGATAGTCACAACTTCCAAACTTTGAAACATCTTTTCCAAATTTCTTTCTCAATTTGTATGAACATACTCTCCACCAATAAGACAAACTTCTTCTCGGTTTCAGTCCCGCACTGTCCACCAAAACCAATTTTTGTGTTTGTGTTTTACAGAGTACAGAAACCAAGATTGCCACCCTTCCACCAAAAGAGTGCCCAATTAAATTAAACTTTTCCAAACCCAGATGCTCACATAATGCTATGAGCAAATTTGCATATGTAAAAATTGTCCAATCAATCGGCCTTCCACTTTTTCCAAATGGAGGAAAATCAACAAACAAAGCATTATCTTTTTTTAAATAATCTTGACAAAACAAAAAACTCTCATGGTCACACCCCCAGCCATGTAAAAATATGTTTGTCACATCACTTTTTCGCGATTTGAAATAATAAAAAATTTGTGTATCTTTAAAATTGTATATCATAAATCCACTTTATTCAATAAATTTATTTTTGTATAAAATTGACGGCAAATCACCTGCACCAAGAAAAAGCAAGACAACCTCATCGTTTTTAAAATTTTTAAAAAATTCACTTAAATCAGCAAAATTTTCAAAAAAAATTGCGTTTTTGTTGTATTTTTTTAATAATTCCACAAATTCTTTTGCCGAGACCCCTTCATCTGGTCGCTCGCGTGCAGAATAGGTTTTAAAGAAAATTGGAAGTTCTTGGCTTTTAAAAACATTAAGAAATTCTCTCAACAAATGCTTTGTACGCGAATATGTGTGTGGCTGAAAAATTGTTATTAACCATTTGTTTTTAAAAACTTTTTTCGCCGTTTTGATTGCCTTTTTGATTTCCGTTGGGTGATGCGCATAATCCAAAATCACATGCTCAAACCATAAAGATTTTACTCTTTCAAAGCGTGTTTTTACACCTTCAAAAGTTTCCAATCCAAGTTTAATTTCACAATCTGAAACTCCCAATTTTTTTGCAACTTGATATGCATATATGCAATTTATCGCATTAACTTCTTCACAAATTTTTAAATGCAATCGCATGATTTTATCTTCGCCTTTGTATAAAGAAAAAATTAAATTCCCATCTTTGTCATGCTTCAAATTTTTTGCCTTAAAGTCATCAACACCATCAACAACATGTCTTGACTGAGACTTGAATCTTTCAAAAGATTTCAACTGATTCTCAAATGTTTTGAAATAGTCCATATGCTCTTTTTCAACATTCGTAACTACTGATATATATGGATTTAGATTTAAAAAATTGTCACAATATTCACACGCCTCAGTTATAAAAACCTCTCTGTCACCAATAACAAAATTTTTTCCATCGTCTATTTTATATCCACCCAAGTGCAAAGTTGGATTTTTTCCAGCAACCTTTAAAATCTGATAGATCATTGCTGTTGTAGTTGTCTTTCCATGCGATCCAGCAACTGCAATTACTTTTTCATATCTCTGTGCAATTTGCCCCAAAAATTCTCCTCTTGTCAACAATCGCTTTCCGCATCTTTTTGCAAATTGAAATTGAGGATTGTCTTCTTTTATTGCAGAAGAGAAAACAACCTCATCACTTTGGCTAATCTTTTGAAAGTTTGGGCAAAAATCAACCTCTATTCCATTTTCTTCAAGCATGTTGGTTGCAACACTTTCCGTTTCATCACTTCCTGAAACAATCATTCCCTCTTGCTTTGCAAATATTGCAAGGGATGACATTGAAATCCCACCTATTCCAAGCATATAAATCTTTCTCATATTTTTGTTTTATGTATCAAAAAAATTATTTGTCAATTTAAAAAATTCTTTTGTAATTTTCTATGATTATGATATAATATTTTTGACCGAAAAAGGTTAATCTAAAAAAAGGAAGGTATGCAAGCAATGTTGAACATTACTGACATCAGAGTAAGACTTGTAAACAACAATAATGACAAACTCAAAGCAGTTGCATCAATTACAATTGATGATGAAATTGTTGTTCACGACATCAAGGTCATCAATGGCAAAGACGGATATTTCCTTTCAATGCCAAGCAGAAAGACCAACGAAGGCGAATTCAAAGACATCGTTCATCCAATCAAGACCGAAGTTAGAGAAGCGTTGAAAGAAAAAATCATCGCAGCCTACGAAAAAACACTTGCTGAAGCAGGAAACGAACAATAATTTGTTTATTAATATCATCTCTGTTAATTTCAGAGTCTG
>CAZQFT010000120.1:0-3099 GCA_964592565.1 uncultured Lachnospiraceae bacterium | reverse complement strand
GTATGCAAAATTTTAAAAGTTAAAATCACGGAATTTTCAATTGGATTTGGATTTCCAATATTTTCTCATAAAAGCAAAAAAACGGGGGAAAAGTTTTCGCTCCGTATTTTTCCATTGGGTGGATATTGTGCGTTTGACGGTGAGGATGACGAATCTGATACGCCTTCGCCAACAGCATTTAACAGTCAAAAACCTTGGAAGCGAATTATTGTCTTTTTGGCAGGTGTTACTGCAAACTTTTTGAGCGCAATCATCTTTTCTTGGGTGCTTTTAAGCACGGTTGGCTATGATGTTCCGCAAGTTGCAAGGGACATAACTTTCAATGCGAATGTCTATCAAGAGGGGGATGTTATCACGCACATTGATGGCAAAGAAATCGATTTTGCTTTTGGAGTGAATTATGTTTCGGCTGTGAATGAGCAAAAGGCATTGGCAAAAGAGTTTTATGAAAGTGAAACATATGTTGAGGGCGATTATTCTTTTGAAATGACTGTTACGCGTGATGGCGAAACGCAAAAATTGAATATTGTTGTCTATAAAACACCTTATGAAAAAGATGGGCAAACGCTGTATGACTATCTTATTGGGCTTGAAAGTGCTTCTGGCGAAGAGCCTTGCACAAAGGCATATGTTTACAACGCTTGGCAAGGTTTTTGCAGGTCGTTTGAAATGGCTTTTGGCTTTGCTTGGGTTGTGCTTAAAAGTCTTTGGATGCTTATTACTTTCCAAATTCCAATCACCGAAATGGGCGGAACAATCACAACAATTTCGACCATGGCAACTATGGCTTCACAAAGCATGTCATATCTTTTGATTTTCTTGCCACTTATTGCGGCGAATTTGGCGGTGTTTAACCTTTTGCCATTCCCTGCACTTGACGGCTCTCATGTGTTGTTTACTTTGATTGAGTGGATAAGAGGAAAGCCTATCAACCGAAAAATTGAAGGAAAAATTCACTTTATTGGCATGTGCATTTTGTTTGCCTTTGTTATTATTGTCGACATACTGCACTTTGTGCTTTAGGCGAGAAGTTTTTCTCAATTAATTATGTTTAAATAAAAGTCTTTTAATGTGATAAATGAAATATAACTATGAAAATAAGCATCAAAATGGTGCTTATTTTTATTTTCAATCTTGGGCGAATATAAACACTAAAAAGCAAATCGAAATCGAATAAATGCTTGACAAAATGCCAAATTTCGCTTAGAATAATCTTATGGAATTTCAAGAAGAGTTTTATGCCAGTTTTGGCAACAGATTTGAGAACCTTCAACTTAAAGATGTGGTGATTAAAAAGCGTGAAGGCGTATGCACCATAACTTTTTTGTACCCTTCAACTGTAAAAGAAATGACTGACGAGGAAAAACAAGAGATTGTTGCTTGGATTAGGGGCAATTTGGCGCTTGAAAAAGTTGATTTAAAAGTCAAATTTATGCGTGTTTTTGTTGAAGAAAAACTTATTCTCAAAGCATTGCAAAATTTCTTTGAAAAAAGATATAAATTGGTTACATCTTATGTTGGGCTTGAAAACTTTTCAGTGAAAATTACAAATATTGATGTTCTTGTTGACATTCAACTTACGGCGAGAATGATTGAGTTTTTTGCGGAACACAGAATTGTTGCGGAATTATCTAAATTTTTGAAAACCAATTTTCTGGTTGATTTTACAATAAATTTAATTGAAAACAAACAACTTGTTGATGAGGTTGACATTGAAAATGTCCAAATGAAAACCGCTTACAGACTGCCACAGAGATATTCTGTTGATGTTGTGAAAGATTTGGTTGGTTTTGGAATTACGCCAAAGCCAGAATATTTGTCATTTATTACTGGACCGAAAGAAGCGGTCATTGTTGCTGGCTTTATCAAGAAGATTGAGCGTAAAGATTACATTGCAAAAAGTGGTCGTCATGCTGGGGAACAAAAGACCTATTTCAGTTTTCAAATTGCTGACGGGAAGGGCAAAATGGACTGCATGTATTTCAGTTCGAAACGCAATGTCGCTGTTATGGAAGAATTGGAAGAAACTGACTTTGTCTTGGTACATGGTGATGTAAGGTTGAATCAGCAAAACCGACTTTGTTTGTATGTCGACAAACTTGCACTTGCGACTTTTGTTGAACGCGAAGAAACCCCTACAACTGTGAATGAAACACCAATTGGACCTGTTGTTGAAATTGAAAAACTTACGGCACTTGAGCAAGACAGTATGTTTGAATTGCAAGATAAATACAATGCAAAAATTACTGGAAAAACAATTGTTGTGTTTGACATTGAAACGACTGGTCTTGACCCAGAAACTGACCAAATTATTGAATTGGGTGCAGTCAAGATTGAGAATGGAAACATCATCGAAAAATTCTCGACTTTTGTTAAGCCAACAAAGAAAATTCCTTATGAGGTTGTTGAATTGACTGGCATAAGTGAGGATATGGTTGCTGATGCACCGCCAATCGAACTTGTAATGAAAGACTTTTATGAGTTTACGCGTGGTTGCACAATCAGCGGACATAATGTAATTGGCTTTGACATAAAATTTATAAGAAGAGAAGCTGAAAATTTGGGACTTGAATTTGATAATCCGCTTATTGACACAATGAATGAAGCAAGGGTTGCAAGACTTAAAATTTCAAGATTTAACCTTGGTGCGGTTACTAAAGCGTTGGGGATTTCTCTTGAAGGGGCACATCGTGCTTGGAATGATGCTTTCGCAACCGCACAGGTGCTTTTGAAACTGAATGAGGTATAATTTTGTTGATTAAAGTTATGAAAAATTAATAAAATTCATAAAAAATTGTAAAAATGCCTTGCTTTTTATTTAAAAATAGGCTATAATAATCATATCTTGACAAGCAGGGGGCAAATTTTTGCCTCCTGCTTGCATTAAGTAGATATTTTTGGAGGTGCAAATGGCAAAAGTTAAACAAATTTGCGAGGAAAAACTTAGAGGCGTCTTTGAAGAGTTGGGTTATGAACTTGTTGATGTTGAATATGTCAAAGAAGGCAGTGGCATGAGTTTGATTTTTACGATTGACAAAGACGGCGGCGTAAACATTGATGATTGCGAAGTTGTAAGCAAAAAAATCGACCCAATTTTGG
>CAZQFT010000119.1:0-3099 GCA_964592565.1 uncultured Lachnospiraceae bacterium | reverse complement strand
AATCATGAAAAACAGTTCTTGGAACACTAAAAAAGGCGTTCGATTTTCGGCTTGCTTGACACAAACAACTTATCCAGGATCACTTATATTAACAGGATATAATAGTGGTTAGCACATACTATACAAAAAGGGCTTGAGGCTCTTTTTTTGTAAAAGAAGCAAAAAATATGCATAAATATTAAAAAAAGTTGATTTTTATAAACTTTTTGTGTTTTTGTTTGACATTTTGTCTAATTTTAGTTTAAACTAAAAACAATTAGAGGGGTATATGACAAAAGATTGCGTTACTGTTGTTGAAATTGGCTCATCAAAATTGTCTTGCGTTGTTGCGCAAAGTGGCGTCAACGGCATTTTCAACATAAAAGCCAAGGCTTCTGTTGAATATGCGGGGTTTTTTGAGGGCGAATTTATTGAAAAGTCCTTGCTTGAGGACACTGTAAGAAGTTTGTTTTCACAAATTGTTGCGACTTACAAAAAGCCAATCGACAAAATTTTTGTAGGTGTTCCCGCGGAATTTTCGCAAGTTACATCTGCAAAAGAACAGATTAATTTCAAGTTTAAGCGTGCAGTAAAACAAAAAGACATCGACATGCTTTGTGAAGAGGCTTCGAGAAAAATTGAGGTTGAGGGTATGGAAATTTTGTCTGTCAATCCAATTCATTACACTCTTGATGACAACCGAACAACAAATCAGCCGTTGAAATTGAAAGCGAGCAAAATTTCCGCCGACCTTTCAGTTATTTTGGCTCAGACTTCATTTATCCAAACCTTCAACAAAATTTGGGCAAGGCTTGGAATTGAACAAGTTGAATATTTAAGCGAAACCTTGTGTGAAGCAATGCTTATTTTGGAAAAAGAAGAGCGAGAACGAACTTGCATCGTGATTGATGTTGGTGCAAGGTCAACGAGCGTTGCTTTCGTAAAGGGTGATGGGCTTACAAATTTGACATCCTTCTCAATGGGAGGGTCTTACATAACAAGTGATTTGTCAGAGGCATGTGGACTTGCTTACAATGACGCAAGAAATTTGAAAAAAGAAATCGTGCTGTCGCTTAAAGGAGATGACAGTTCTTATTATGAACTTCAAACATTTGGAGGCAAGGTTGCAAAAATTCCACTTAATTTTGCAAACGAGGTTGTCAGTTATCGTATAGAACTTATTGCAAAGACGGTTAATGAGTGCATAAGATTGTTTGCGAAAGAATATGTGCCATACTATCCTGTATATCTTTGTGGTGCTGGTCTTAGCAAAATTAAAGGTGGAAAAGATTATTTTGCAAGGTGCATTGGTCGCAATATTGCCTATGGGAAACCACCAATTCCAGCCATGGATAAACCTGAACTTGCAGGCATGCTTGGCCTTGTTGGAAAGGCTCTTGACCAATAAATTGCAAAAATGCATAAAAAATGCATAAAAATTCTTGCAAAATTTAATTATTTTCGTTAAAATAGAAGAAAATAGGTTATTTTTCAAAAAAATAAGGAGATTCATTATGGAAAATACAAACAACTTAAGTCCAACATCAGTCGTAAAAATTAAAGTTTTGGGTGTAGGCGGTGGCGGAAACAACGCTGTAAACCGCATGATTGAAGCAAATGTTGCTTCAGCAGAATTTGTTGCAATCAACACAGATAAACAAGCACTTTTGATTTCAAAGGCTGACAAGCGTCTTCAAATTGGCGAAAGATTGACAAAAGGACAAGGTGCAGGGGCGATTCCTGAAATCGGAAGAAAAGCGGCAGAAGAAAGCAAAGCATCTTTGACAGAAATCTTAAAAGGTTCTGACCTTGTGTTTATCACTGCCGGAATGGGTGGCGGAACTGGTACTGGTGCTGCTCCTGTTATTGCACAAATTGCAAAAGAACTTGGAATTTTGACAGTTGGAATTGTTACGAAACCTTTCCAATTTGAAAGCAGAACAAGAATGGCAAATGCCGAAAAGGGCATTCAAGAACTTAAAAAATATGTTGACACAATTGTTGTAATTCCAAATGAAAGATTGCTTACTGTTTTGCCTGAAAAGACAACATTGGTTGAATCTTTCAGATATGCGGACGATGTTCTCAGACAAGGTATTCAAGGAATTGCTGACCTTATCGTGTTCCCTGGAATGATCAACCTTGACTTTGCTGATGTTGTAACTGTTATGAAAAATCGTGGCTTGGCTCATATGGGAATTGGTCATGGAAAAGGTGAAAATAAGACATTGGAAGCAGTTCGTCAAGCGGTTGCATCTCCTCTTATTGAAACGACAATCGAGGGGGCTACTGGTGTCGTTCTCAACATTAAGGGTGGCAGTGATATCACATTGAGAGAAGTTTCTGAAGCTGCAAACATGGTAAGAGAAGTTATTGACCCAAGTTGCAACTTGATTTTCGGAAGCAGTATTGACCCAGAAATGCGTGATGAAGTTGAAATTACAATCATTGCAACAGGTTTTAAAACTCCAGACGAAGAGGAAGCAGAAGAAGAAAAGGCTGAAGAGCAAAAGCAAGAAGAACCTGAGGACAAGTTTAAAGGTTTCAACCCTTTTGGTTATAATGCTCAGGCACAACAACAAAAAGATGTTCGCGTTGAATCAAACATGAACACATCTCGCGTTGATGTAAGCCCAAGCAATTCAATTCCACCTTGGATTGAAAAAATCAGAAATAAAAACAAAAAGTAAAATAAAAAGTCACGAATTCTCGTGACTTTTTTGTTTGTACTGCAATTTTGTACTTAAAATTGGCAATATAATCATAAATTTGCAAATAATGCCGAAAAGTATTTTGAAAATTGCAAAAAATAATGTAAAATAAAGACGAAAGGATAGAAAATAAGATTTTATTAGAATAGCTAAAGTGATTTTGGCAAAAGTATTTTCCTCGACAAAGTTCGGGGGGGGGAGGTGATTTTTGAGAAAAGAGATTTTTTTGAGTTTTTTATTTGTTTTTATTGCAATATCTTGCGTTTTGGGCGGAGGAATTATTTTGTTATCAAATCCATATGACGCACTAAACAGCACCGAGGAAACCGACAAAGATAAAACAATCTTGGAAGTTGTTGATGAAGATGATGATTTTAGATATGTTTATAATAAAGAAAAAGAAGAGATC